>JABIGM010000020.1 GCA_018650165.1 Methanobacteriota archaeon | reverse complement strand
TCCACTAGAAATGGCGACAGCAGTACGATTTGTACCAAGGCTGCTGGTCAAGGTGGGTGTTGGTGTTGGTCCGCTGACCGATGTGGCTCCGTTACCAAGTTGACCATACCAGTTATATCCCCAACAAGACACTGCACCATTGTCAAGAATTACGCAGGTGTGGAATTGTCCTAAAGAAATGGCGACTGCAGTTCGATTAGTTCCAAGACTCAATGTTTGAGTAGGTGTGTTTCTATTAGTATTAGTTCCATCACCAAGTTGGCCCTGGCTATTGTCCCCCCAACAGGAAACTGAACCGTTGTCAAGGAGAGCGCAAGTATGATAAGTGCCAGCAGAGATTGCAACCGCAGTACGATTTGCACCAAGACTGCTGGTTAAGGTGGGAATTAACCTGTCCAGTGTGTCTCCATTGCCCAGTTCACCATTGTCTCCTTCTCCC
The DNA here is from genome assembly GCA_018650165.1 of Methanobacteriota archaeon. Taxonomy (GTDB): domain Archaea; phylum Thermoplasmatota; class Poseidoniia; order Poseidoniales; family Poseidoniaceae; genus MGIIa-K1. The sequence continues at coordinate 1,907 of JABIGM010000020.1, read as the reverse complement.
CAACAGGAAACAGCCCCGTTATCAAGGATTGCGCAGGTGTGGTCGACTCCTGCAGAAATGGCAATCGTAGTGCGACCCGTGCCTAGACTGTTGGTCAGAGTGGGGATGGTTGTATAGGTGCCTGTTCCTCCGTTGCCCATCTCGCCATTGCTACTAGCCCCCCAACAGGACACTGCTCCGTTACCGTGGATAGCGCAGGTGTGGTAGCTTCCAGCAGAGATTGCAACTGCCCAAGCATTATTGCTGATTATTGGAGAGGCAAGACCACTGGATAATCGAGGTTCATCAATTTCCTTAAGTTCATCGGTGGGTTCAGCAAACGGCAACAATGGGGCCAACATCAAGACGGTTAGAATAAGCAGCGTGTATCGCTTCATGCCTAGAGGACCCTATTTGGTTAATTAGTCATTACGACTTAATTTCACTTTGCTCAGCGTCTTCCATCAGAATGAATTCGAAAGTTCCAGTAGCACTATCATAATCAATCCTCAAAAAGAGTGCTTTCATTTGTCGTTCTTCAAATGGGTCATGGAACCATGGCTGACCAGCTCTAAAAATTGTGAGAATTTCTTTGTATTCATCTAATGACATCTTTCCAGTGATTGTGTATTCAGCCGATTCCGCTCCTTCATCCAACAAGTCATCGCCTTCAGATCCACGAATCACCGTGCGTTGAAGACGTCGTTTTACAGTCATATGTACATTGCAGTTAGAAATCTTATGCCAATCTTTGCCAACACTGGCGATGAAACACTCATTTGCTTCCATGAAACTATTAGGACTCACAGGCCTTTAATCATTTTTGAGACAATTGGATAATGATTTTCCTTACACTTGTACGTAAGGAAGGTTTGAGTATTCCGGTACGAGCACTCTCAGTAGACGCTTCTATAGTTTCATTCTTCGAAATGTCGTACTCAAAAATAATACCGAAGGTTTCCTTAGCAATGAACAACTGGACAGATTATGTCCGAATCTGGGGAACCAAACCGTATCGCTGACATTATCGAGAATTCGAAAAATAGGACTCGGGAACTGAGAGAGATATTGTTGCGTACATTAGAACCAATTGTTGAGGAATTGGTACACTACATGGTTAAAGAATGCGTTTCACGAGATTATTTTCAGTTCATAATTTCCTTACCAGTAAGTTCCGAAACCAATTACTCCCATTCATTCGTAGATAAATTGTATTCTGCTGCTAGATCTAACGAACTCGGAATCTCGCCAAATACAATTTTTGGGCAGTTACAAAATGATCGATCTAATCACGGAAGGGAATATAGGGCACGAGCAGCAAAACATGCATTTGATTCATGCAATTTTGTTCAAGACGTGTATGCCGATCGGGTTTTTCAACGAGCAAAACTATTGTTAGATAATCCTGATAATGGAGTTGATTGGCCATTTGACTCCGACACAAAGAAGAGGTTCTTCCAAAGTGGGGATTATGAATTGTTGATGTCACTTCATCTTTCTGATGATCGCATGCGATCAGTATACGAGAGATATCTAATAGATCACCCACATGAGTTTACCGCCGAAATTGGACAAACTGTGATAAAAAAATCAGACTCAGAACTTGTGAATTGGAGTGATTTTAAAAATGTCCTCAAGCGTATATTCTCTTCTCAAAAAGGCCGATTTACTGAACATAAGGGTGTTTTTCATGATTCATACTTTAGCACATTTGTGAGAGAGAGTGATTGGGGAGATTTGTTCCGAATACCTAATGTTCCATCTGGTTTTGAAGAGGGAGACATACCGTTATTCGAAATATCCTCAGATTTTGAAGAATTCAATGTGTTGTCTGACCATTATGAACAATTTCAAATGGATTCTGTCGAAAAAAACTCGAATGTTGAGCCCGAAGAAACTCATCACCAAGAATTGGAAACTGTTGAAGT
>JABIGM010000011.1 GCA_018650165.1 Methanobacteriota archaeon | reverse complement strand
CCAATCGATTTAATCGTCTACTATGAATCCACATCTGGCATGGTTGAAACATCAGAAAACAATGGCCAAACAGGTCCAACGACCGGTGTTGAACTCTCATTCGACTTTGCAGATACCACATCTGATGATGGAAGTATTACCAAAGTAATCATCGAACCTGATGACGGCTCAGACCCGGTTGAAGGTGACCCGTCGGATGATGCGGTAATTTCCTACACCTGGTTAACTCATGGGGTATTTGAGGTGACACTTACCGCAGAAGATAGTGGGGGAAATTCACATAGTATCATGGTCAAAGTAAAGATTGACATGCACATTGTTTGGAGCGATACCAACACTGCTTCGGCCTCGCAAACATTTGATGTAACCTCTGATTGTTCAGATGGTATGCCGATGCCTGACAGAATTACAATTTCTTCAACGGTAGAGAATCCACAAGGCAACTTTCTCACAGGTAGTGCTAATTCTGATGTTACTTGGTCATTAAATAATCCTTCAGATGAGGAAATCGGCTCTAATACGGGAACTATCGCTGATGGTGGAGACGAAACTTGGGATTATACATCAAGAGATATCGTTGAAGGATTTTGGACACTCAATGTAGATGTTGCAGAAAACGGTGATGATGTCAGTGTCGACAATGATGTTACCATTGCATATGCAGAAGGCGCTGAAGACCCAACTAACCCTCGTCCAGAGTGAAAGTAAAGTGAAAGTGAACTGCAACCTTGCAGTGTATCATTTGTAATGCATGGGTTCAATAAATACCACTTTCATGTAAGGGTAAGGAGCCCTTCTTGCCTTGATATACCTAGGCTGGATAGTTCGTCTCATGGCAGCAAAAACCAAGTCGAACAAACAGAAAGAAGAAGAAGCCCCTGATACAGAGGTAATCACAATGGAGGAACAACTCGAGCCGGAAGCGACCATCGAAGACCTTCCAGGCGTAGGCCCAGCAACCGCTGAGAAGTTACGCGAAGCTGGCTTTGATGAGTTACTCGCATTAGCAGTAATGAGCCCTGGTGACCTTGCAGAACAAGCCGAACTTGGTGAGGCAGTAGCAGGAAAAATTATCCAAGCAGCAAAGAAAATGGCAAACATTGGTGGCTTCGTGTCAGGTTCTGCTCTACTAGAGCGCAGGCGTGAAGTTCAGAAACTATCCAGCATGGTACAATCGATTGATGATTTACTAGCAGGTGGATTTGAAACACAATCCCTAGTTGAAGTATACGGAGAATTCGGTTCAGGTAAGACCCAAATTGGGCATCAATTAGCAGTTAACTGCACCATGCCGGTAGACCAGGGTGGATTTGATGGCGATGTCTTTTACATCGATACTGAAGATACATTCCGTCCAGAGAGGATCACCCAAATGGCTCGCGGTCACGGCCTAGACCCTGAAGCAGTTCTTGAAAGAATACACGTTGCACGTGCATACAACTCCGCTCATCAAATGCTTCTGGCTGAAGAGATTAAGCGAATGAGCAGAGGTATCAATGTCAAGATGATTATCGTTGATTCTCTAACAAGCCACTTCCGTGCTGAATTCGTTGGCCGTGGTATGCTTGCTAACCGTCAACAGAAACTCAACAGGCACCTAAAAGACCTCAAGCAATTAGCTGATGTCAACAATGCTCTCGTCCTTGTTACAAATCAGGTAATGAGTAAGCCTGATGCAATGTGGGGGGACCCAACCAAACCAATTGGTGGCCACGTTCTTGCCCACGCATCAACATTCAGACTATATCTGCGCAAAGCAAAGGGTGGACGCAGAATCGCTCGCCTAGTCGACTCTCCGAACCTTCCAGATGGTGAATGTGTATACCAGGTCTGTGAAGAAGGACTCCGCGACTGAGGTAGGGTTTGACAATCGTCTCCTCACCCCTATGGGGTGGCGGCACCTTCAAGGTAGGTGGAAACAGGATGATTCCTCATGCGACATCTTATCGAGCGAGTTCTTGAGCTAGCCGAAGAGGAAGAAGGACCTTCAATTAGACCAACAAGTGTCGAAGATATGGATGCTAACGATGCGGAATTGCGTAGTTTGTTAGAATCACTTCAACCAAGAATCAGAGTCTATGGTGCTGGAGGCGCTGGTTGCAATGCAGTCAGTCGTTTACATGAAGAGGGACTCTTTGAGAATCGCTATGTCACAGGTCATGCGATCAATACAGACGCACAAGCATTGCTAATGAGTCCACTCGAAAACAAGGTTCTGATTGGAAGAACTGCACGTGGACGGGGAGCTGGAGGAGACCCGACCAAGGGAGAATCTGCTGCACTCGAAAGTGAAAACAGTCTTCGAAGAATTACAGAGGATACTCAACTTGCAATCATTACTGCAGGAATGGGGGGCGGTTCTGGAACTGGAGCAGCTGGACATATTGCTAGACTTGCTAAAGAGCAAGGCGCTCTTACTGTGGCTGTAGTCACTTACCCATTCGATTCAGAAGGTACTCTGCGAAAGCAAAACGCCGAGTGGGGACTTGAGAGATTGCGAGAACATTGTGATACAATCTTAGTTATTCCAAATGAAAGATTATTGGAAATTGAGGGCGTTCGTGATTTACCATTGGCTAGTGCATTCCGCGTGGGTGACGAATTATTGGTTCGCGCTATTACTGGAGTTACAGAACTACTCACAACCGATGGAATGGTTAACCTCGACTTTGAAGACCTCAAGGCTGTAATAAATTCAGGCTCCGGAGTTGCAATGATTGGATTAGGTGCTGCTAGTGGGCCTGGAAGAGCAGAGGCTGCAACACTTGAAGCGCTACATTCTCCTTTACTCGACATCGATGTATCGGATGCTCGCGGCGCACTAATCAACGTGGTTGGTGGGTCGAGTCTAACCCTTGGTGAAGCAGAGAAATGTGCAAAGATTATCCAAAGTAGAGTTTCTGATAATGCTCGTATCATTTGGGGTGCAGCTGTAGATGAATCTCTTGGCGATGATATTCGCGTTATGCTAGTCCTGACTGGAGTTAGGTCCGAACAGATTCATGGCGCTAGTGAGAATCGCCAATTGCGTGCTCTAAAATCACGAAACATCGAATTTGTAAACTAATCTCTTACTGCTACTATTGCTAAACCAGCAATCAGTAAAACAGCAAGACCGCCTATTGTCATTTCAGTATTTGTCAATGAATGATTTATCTCAGGGGCAGACGTATCTCCAGTATATTCTGGACCAGGTACTGCGAGGGATTGTGAATTCCATTCATCATTGGTTGGAGATTGATCACCATTTACTGCATTGCCATGAATGACAAAGGTTGCTAACTCGTCATCCGCAATAGGGGCGGTCCAGACTGCATTCCACTCTCTTCTATCATTGATATCTGAAGTGTGAGTGTACCCATTATCGAGTTGTTGCCATCCATCTCCAACTAGTTCACCATGTGAAATAATAATTCTAAATCCACCTTGAACATCATTCGTTTCAACTGGAGAGTTTATTGTCAAGGTCACATTATATTCTTGTGAAGCGTTGTATTGAGTTGGCAAGCCCGATAGTGTTACTACTGTACTTTCATCCGAACCGCCGTGACACACACAACCATCATTTGCTCTACTATCTATTCCAGAGGGCAAGGCCTCGATTTGGCCTAGCAATGAAAGCATGAATAGTATCGCGATTATTCTCCTCACGGTTCATGCGACAAGGCGCTCATCTTCAAGGTTAATCCTTAGATATCCGTCAGATGTGTTGAATTTTCTAACTGGCTCTGACCTTCTTCTAATAGCGACCATTTGGTGGCTCTTCCTTTTCCAACTGAAGTTACATATTTTCTTTCTGATAATTGCTTCATGTGGTATGATAATAATTGCCGACTAGTTGCGAGAATACTTCTCAACTCTCCCGACTTTATTCCTAATTCACCACTATCTGCTAAGACTTGGAGAATCGCAATTTGCATCCCAATAACTGGGCTTTTAATTTCCTTGAGGCGCTTTTGGTCTATGCCCGAAGAAGCAAAACGTCGGACTTTACCATCCTTCCATGTAACGATTCGTCCCTCTTTTTCTAAAATGTTGATGTGGTGAGCAGTGACTCCGTTACCTAAACTTAAAGCATCTCTTAATGCAGAAAAATGTATACCTGGGTGCGCTTCAACGAAGCCAAGGATTCGCCCACGGGTGAATATTCCCCCTTCCCCTCTCTGAGTCACTGCTAGCAATGGACCTGCTAGTGCTAACAGTATCGAGAATCTTGCAGCCTCACTTGTCAGTATTGCAGCCGCTGTTGAGGTTAGGAGTCCAACTGCCATAATTGCCATCATACTCAATACAATTACTTGTGTTGCAGGTAAGATCCAATCAGGACTAGTATTTCCTTCAAGTCCTTCTTCCATAGAATCTTCCGAATCAACTAATGATTTTTCAGAATATGGTGCATCATCTGATTCTTGAGAGCCTGCAGTATCCCCGTCTTCATCTGCTTCAGGTTCATCTGCAATTATCTCCTCATCATTCGATGAGTAATTCGAATCATCACCTACTTGGGGTTCTCCATCCTCGGCAGGTGGGCTAATCGATTCACGCCATCCGTTTTCAAGTGTGTCTAATTGGGCAATTGTCGGCACTAACAGCAAGACTAGCATCGCCGCAAGTACTCTCCACCCCCAGACCTCACGCCCCAACATAGCACTTCTACCTTGAACTGGCATTAGAGATTCATGGTAAATGGCTTTGACCATAGATGCATCAATACATGGTTTCAATTAGTTGAGTTGTTTTCGGGTATTTAGGTGAATAGAATGTTCCCGTTTGATACAACTGCCCCATCAGAGGATGACGAGGATGACATCGACCCATTTGCTGAGTTACAAGTTACCTCAAGTAAGCCTGAAAGTAGTTCAGATGATGCACTGGCCGCTTTCGAAGATGATGACGGTGATGCGCTTTCGGCTTTCGAAGATGATGATGACCTGCTTTCAGCGTTCACTGATGATGAAGATGACTCATTCCAAGAGATGGCTATATCGTTTGATGATGATGATGTTCCTGCCCTTGAAAGTTCAACCTCTGAGCCAACTAATCGTGCTGAAGCAACCTACAAACTTCTGCTAGAAACCGTTTGGGTTGATGATATTTTAGACCCCTCTGAGGTTGAATTATTGGCTCGAAAAAGAGGCGAACTTGGATTATCTTTCGAAAGGCATCTCGAATTAGTTCGAGAAATAATCGGAGGATGATTCGATGGCCCCTACCCCGTTCGAGCACGGCCTAGCACTGGCTTGGTCAGATGGTGCACTTTCTCGAGATGGTGCAATAATGCTTGAAACTCTACAACAACAACTCGGCTTAAGCGATAGTGAGCGAGCACGTCAGGAACAGGTTTGGCTATCTGATATTTCCAAAACCGGAAGGCGTTCTTTTGGCGATGGTGACCAAAATTTACGTGAGTGGCTTGAAAGTTTGAATGACCGCGATAGTCTGGCCCCTACCGCTCGTTCGATGGGACGAGCGGCTGTTAATGCCGGCATCTCAAAAACTGGATGGACTGAAGCGTTACTTTTCGCTGAAGGCCTGGGACTAGGCAATGATTTGGCTGAAGGTGTTTGGTTTGAAAAAGAGGCTGCGCCACTAGAGAGCTGGCCTAGCGCACTCGATCCGCTTGCAATTATTCTCGGCTTGGTAATTTCAGTTCCAGGTATTGTTCATAAAAAAGCCTCAAAGTTTAGTGAAGGGGCTGCATTTGTTTCTGTAAATCATCCTGATGCAAGCCCTAGCCATTTGGCTTGGATGCCAAATCTACTTCCAATCAAATCCGAGGGTTGCGACTGGGGATGGGAAGATGAAAAGGAAACCAATACTGATATGCCATCCCGCTCAATGGTGTACTCTCACACTGTGCTCTTGGCATGGATTAGAAGATTAGTCGCTAAAAGAAGAGATAGAGGCGAAGGTGGCCTTACTGGATTGCCGGAAAATTGTAGGCTAATGCCGTCTTCTAGCGAAATGGTTCTCGATGGTAATACCATGACGATTTCCATGATTGTTGACTTAGGCGGAGATGGACTTGTTCGCCCTTGGGCCTCGGTTAGTGTTGAGGGGGTACCGAGTATTGTTCCAGCCCCTGACGGGATTTCTGAAAATTGGGTCATGATCCATGACGCATTGGCTGGCCTTCTGATTACTGGACTTGAAACATTACCAAGACAACTTCTGTTAGCAAGTGGTGCTGAAGTCAGCATTTCTGCGCCAGAGATCGACGGTGAATGGATTGTTCACGATATCGTTTGAATTCATTCTTCGTGAATTTCAACACCGGTTGTAATTTTACAATCCTCGCGGATGCTATTCGACACACCACAATACTTTTCGTGAGATTTTTCTACAACTCTTTCTACTAATTTCTTGGGAACATTTCCAGTAACGTGGTAAATCAAATGCATAGATGTGAAATGACGAGTTGATTCTTCAGAACGTGTTGCTTCCATTTCGACCCAGGCTTTACTGAATTTGCGCTCTTTGAGGCCCAATATTACATCAACAAGTGAGCAAGCTCCAACCATTTGGAGGGTGATTTGCATTGGACTGGGTCCATCATCCCACTCCATCTCTATTTTCTGACCATTGGAATTAATTCCAACCATGTTTTTTTCTCCAGTCCATTCAACTGTTCCATGCATAATTACCCCAAAAGGTGCTATCAGATGAAACCACCGTTAACCGCTGTGTTGATGAAGGGGCTCAAGTTGGGCCGGTATGAGCACCATGTCAGGAACACCAATCACAATGGAAAATGGAGTACTTGTAGTACCAGATAACCCAGTTGTACATTACATCGAAGGCGACGGTATTGGCATTGATATTACACCAGTAATGATCGCTGTCGTAGATGCTTCTGTATCCAAAGCTTACTCGGGCAGTAGGGCGATTACATGGACTGAAACTCTTGCTGGTGAGAAGGCATTCAACAATACTGGCGAATGGCTTCCCGAGGCAACTCTCGATGCAATGCGCACAGGATTGGTTTCGATTAAAGGGCCACTAACAACACCTGTTGGAGGTGGAATCCGTTCACTAAATGTAGCGTTACGTCAGAAATTAGACCTGTTCGCTTGCGTTCGACCTGTTCGCTGGTATGAAGGAACACCGTCTCCAGTAAAATCTCCAGGGGATGTTGATATGATTATCTTCAGAGAAAACAGCGAAGATGTCTATGCTGGAATTGAATGGGAAGCAGGTTCTGCTGATGTTGCCAAAGTAATAGATTTCCTAGTCAATGAAATGGGCGTCGATAAAATTCGATTCCCCAATACATCTGGAATTGGAATCAAACCAATTAGCCAAGAGGGGACTGCACGTATTGTACGAGCTGCCTTCAAGTATGCTATCGATAATGACAAAGATAGTGTCACATTAGTTCACAAGGGGAACATCATGAAGTTCACAGAAGGTGGATTCCGTGATTGGGGCTACCAATTAGCCAAGGATGAATTTGGGGCAACAGAACTTGATGGCGGTCCTTGGTGTACCTTTAGTAATCCAATAACAGGTAATACGATTACTGTCAAAGATGTGATTGCTGATGCTATGCTACAACAAATTATTACTAGGCCTGCTGAATATGGAGTATTGGCAACAATGAATCTGAATGGAGATTACATTTCAGATGCCTTAGCAGCCCAGGTAGGCGGCATTGGTATCGCACCAGGCGCTAATATCAACTACGATACTGGTATCTCAATCTTTGAAGCGACCCACGGGACTGCTCCAAAATATACTGGTCTAAACAAGGTGAATCCGGGCTCTCTAATTCTTTCAGCAGAAATGATGCTACGCCACATGGGCTGGAATGAGGCTGCTGACCTAATTGTATCTGGAATGGAAGGTGCGATTTCTGCAAAAACCGTCACTTATGACTTTGAAAGATTAATGGATGATGCTGAATTACTATCGTGTTCAGACTTTGGAAACGCAATTATTTCCCATATGTGATTTGGAGATCAGCGTAACCAAGTATTCAGGTTACGGCTATTTGCAATTACACCAAATCCAAATCGCTCTTCTATTGCTCGTGCAACGAGTGCAAAGTCAGAATCTCTAGTTGCGATTAAGATACTGCCAATCTCACCTAATGGTTGGTTAGACATAGCGGTTGCAAGACACATTAATTCCCGATCTGCGGTTTCGGGATAGATGTCTTTCGAATCGATAATAGTACGTAATGGTTCACGGCCGTGCATTCTTTTCATTGCAGTTATTTCGTCGTAAATTTCAGTGTGTTCAATCAAAAACATCTCGAGTTTGCTCTTGATGTCTTCATCTTCTGCTTCATCTTCAAGATGAAGGTTCATTGGTTTCCATGTTGAGAAATCAGTAATTATTTCATCTGCTGTTTCAAGAAGAATATCTGAAGTCATTACTTCATCTAATTTATCTGAGCCAACAAGTGTGTCGTCGAATAGGGCACGGATTCTACTCATGTCACTAGCAATTCCTTTCAACTCGTTTTTAACAATCTTAGGAAGCCACATGTGTATCTTACCTTCTTGTGAGCGTGACTTTAGTATCCTATGGAATCTTCCGCGCCCTCCAATATCTAAGGCTGCTTCAGCATTAATTCCTAATTTATCTGAGATTCTGTGTTGTAATTCATCAATTAGAATATTTGTATCGACAATTACTAGTGGACTTAGAGCTAAGTTTCGCAAGTATGAACGGTGCTTAACAGGTAAATTATGGCGGTGGGTTGCGAATAATCTACGCTCAGCATCTGCAAGTCTCTTGATATCGAGTACTGTAAACCGTCCTGAATTCTGGGCTCTTTCCAGCAACATCAATCCTTCTAGTGGCTTTTCAGCCGAGGCTTCGAGAGCTATTTCGTAAATTTCCTCACCAGACGGCTCGTGAATCATTGCCTGAGCGTATCGGTTCTCATAGGTGTGGCGGTTACGGCGCCTTTCTCTCTGGAGTGTGTTGTATGTGGCCTTTACTCTTCCAGCAAATGGTTCGCTTGGAAGAGGCCTTGGGTGCGAGTTAGGATAGTTTCGGAGAACATCAAGTTCTTCTTCGGAATGAATTGTCCTCTCAACCATTTGTCTGATTCCTTGCTGATCTTCTTGCTGGACCATTTCGGTTCTCTTTACGAAATTCTTCAAAATACGTGTTGCTTCATCTGTATTTCTTTTATTCGAAGCACTATTAGATACGTTTAGATAAAGTTGGAAACGCTTAGTTAGAGCAGATTTCAAGGCTGGCTCTTGTTCTAGAAGGGTAACTGCTTCAGACCACTGCTCAGCATGAGCGAGATGGATAATCGCTTTGCGGTGAAGTAGAATACGATGCTCATAATCGAAATCTTCGTGGTCACCGGCTCTACGATAATCTCTTGCGGCATTTAATTCGTCACCGTTGTTGACATTTACTGCAGCGCGTGCAAGGGTATGCCATGGAGATTGAGGGTCGTTTTCTTGGTACCAAGTAACTAGATTTGCAAGTCCAATGTCATATTCCAAAACAAGATGTTTGACCGCTTGCATCATTGGCATAGCAGTAATTTCTCCCGAAAGAAGGCCATCTAGTAATTCGATTACCCCGCCTGGATTGCCTGATTGAAGTAATCGCGATGCACGATTAAGGCGCAGAGTATCGATGACTGCGTTGAATAAACGTAACTCGACATCACTCAATTTAGCGTCATTAACACTCTTTGCTAAGTTATCAAGGACCTTGGAATCTGCAATGCCATCGCCGCCATCGCGTAGTGCTTGGCGACAGTTATTGAATGCCTTTATTCCATTTTTATCTAAAGTATTTACAACCCAATCGTCATCGGATTGAGCAGCTCCATCTAGCATCAAAATTAGGCCCCTACTTGCCGGAGAAAACGCGCTAGGAACTTCGGCTTGCTCAACTGTTGAAAGGGCGTTTCTACGAGCACCTCTGATAGTTTCGAAATCCCACCCCTTTGTTCGCGCCGGAAGCAGATGCACAACTAGTAATGTGGAATATGGGTTATCTGCACACCTTTGTTCATCGACCAGTAAGACCTCAGCTAATCGAGTGAGATCCAATCCACGAGTAAAGAGATTAATCGATGCGTCAATACCGATAGAGGCACCCATATCATGAAGTCGGCGTGCTGCAGCAGCGCGTAAAGAAATTGCTATGTCTTCATCGGATACTAAATCCGAAAGTGAATCCTGCGCGAGATTCTCGATTTGAGAAGCAAGCCAAGAAGATGCACCATCTCCTAATCTTTTGACTAGCGGGACCAAGACATTCATGTCTGCATCCGATTCGACAGTTAGTGAGGTAAGCAATCCAAGAGCATTGTCTGAAGCGCCTTCTTTGACTAGTGCCGCCAATCGCCACCAAGTAAGGGTCTCTTTCTGCTGAGGAGATGTCGCGAGTGCTAATCCTTTACTCAAATCGTCACTTGAGAGTTCAGCAGCACTATCTGGCATCAGATCCCAAGCGGATTTTATCCTAGCTTGTGACAACTCATCATCGCCTTTCAAGGTACGGGATGCATCCCAATCTGTTGCATCGCCATTTCGTAATTGGATTAAGTCTGCAAATGCCTTTTGCAAATCCGAATCTGTTTTTGCAAGTTCTTTTAATGAATCTGTAGCATCTAGTCCAAGGTGCATTTTCAAAAGAACGCTAACAATACTGGCTTCTCCTTCAAGACTTTCGAGGCCCTTGATGTCACGCAATCCCCTTTTTCCATTTAGTTGGGCTTTTGCTTTCTGCATTGCCATCTTTACGGTGGCGTTAGTAACATTAGATTCTAATTTTGAAAGTGCATTGGCCAATGATTTCACATTGGAAGGGTCGATGTGGCCAGCTCCCATATCAAACGAAGATGCTTCTTCTTCTTGTGGCTCGTTTTGAGGGAATGCTGCAAATTGCGCAAGAATAGGAGTAGATTCTGCCATTTTACTCCAGACAGGATGGACTCCTTTCGAAGATGCGGTTTTCCGTAAATCATCAACTGTTTCGTCCCAAGAATCTTCCCAGTCATCGGAAAACAAAGTCTTGCGAATTAACAGTACTGAAAGTCTGAAAGCGACCGGTGAACCATCATCAAGTAATACTTCAGTAACTTCGGGAAGCCACTGCATTGGTCCACTGGAACTGCGTGTTCCTCTACGACCGCCAGATACTCTTCGGTTTCTCATCATGGATGGAGTAGAAGGGGAATCCTCGTCGTCATCGTTTGGAACCTGTAATTCGTTTAATGCGATGAGAAGAAGAGATTTCCATGGTTTCTCAAGCATTCTCCATTCGGGGGTTTTCGCAACTAGACGTTGCCTAGTTGCAGGAGGTAGGTTCTCCTTCATGCCTGATTTTAGACAGGCCGCAAGGTTGTTCTCTTGCATCATCAATCACCCCTTCGGGGTGAGGCGCTTAGTCGTACCTCTTTAGTGCCACCGGCTGTGCTATTCATTCCAAACAACCATCATGTGGGACTTCTTCAAGGCAAATAATGGAGGTACTCAGGGCCGTTATCCTATTGCTGCACCCCATCACAGCGGTAGCAATTCTCAGTTGGATGTGGTGGCAATATGGCTGGAAGCGGAAAAGTCAGGAGTTGAAAGGCGAGAGCCGCCGAGAGGAGTTGGAGAGCCACCAAAAAATAGGTGAAAGAATTCTGCAGGCCGCAATTCTATCGGTTCTAATCGCATTTGGAGCAAGGTGGTACACTGGTCTTGGATTGATTCCGGGTAGTTTACATGGATTCACTGGACCATTGGGAATTACCCTGTTGTGGATAACTGCTCGCTGGGGCAGAAATTCTCGTAAGGACAGAGTTGATCGAACCAAGCATGGAAGGGCTGCTGACCTTCTAATCGCCTTGATGTTCTTCCATTCATTCCTCGGATTCCTGTACCTTTTCAGTATCCTTTGAACCGCCCAACCATTTTGGGCTCCACCAGTTCCACTTGCCCATCAAACGCATCGTTGCTGGAACAACTAGTGCCCTAACGACAGTTGCATCGATTAGGATAGCCAGCGCAAGTCCGAGACCAATCTGCTTGAGAATGATGACTGATGAGAGACCAAATGCACTGAATACGACAACCATGATTGCCGCTGCACCGGTAATCAAGCGACCAGTGCGTTGCAAACCATTAGCTACAGCCAAAGTGTTGTCTCCTGTTCGTTCCCATTCTTCATGAATTCTCGATAGCATTAGTACTTCATAATCCATAGAGAGTCCGAATACGATACAGAACATAATCACCGGATTTGTTGCCTCTATTGGTTGCGGAGTGAAGTTCAATAATTCGGCACCATATCCCCATTGGAATACGAAAACCAGCATTCCAAAGGATGCTGAAATCGATAATATGTTCATTACAATCGCCTTAATTGGAATTATTACACTACGAACTTGAATGAAAATTAGAATTATTGTAGAGATAAAAATGAATGCCAAAGCCATAGGTAAATTCTCCGCGATGGCATCTAGTGTATCTAGGCTGTAAGCGGCAAACCCAGCAACTTGGAGTGAACCTTCGCTACCAATCACCAAATCATCGGTTAGTGAACTTCTTTCATCGCGAATATCACTGACAAATTCTCGACTATCTACTCCTGTAATCGGACCATCCAAAGAGAATACAAAGAATGTGATACCATTTGCTAAAAATTGTTG
>JABIGM010000026.1 GCA_018650165.1 Methanobacteriota archaeon | reverse complement strand
AATTATAGAACCCAACTGATACAGATTCCGCCCTGACGCTGTCAAAGAATTTTGCATCATCTACGAACGTTTTTGGATTAAATCCTGTACTAAGATTGAGTGGTGATGAGTTAGAACTGATATTATTAGAATCCGAAATTTCATTGACAAATTGTTCATCATTATTCACGTATGAATTTTGAGTCATTCCTATCATAAGAACAGATAAAAATATCACAACCCACACTTTAGAAGGATTCGCCATGCTATTGCGAGGTTTTAGCAATAGATAGATGTTAGCGCTACAATTGTGATAAGTATGGATTCACTTCATTACACGGTATTTCCAGCAGTACCGCCTTTCTTTATCCACTTGAATAGAATCCTTGAGAAAACCATTGAACACGCTAGGAATATGATAGAAAGCCACCAAGGGCCTTCTGATTCTGTTGCTAAGAACCATGTTACAATGAGTATTCCTGCTCCGTAGAATGCTCGGAAAATAGCGAATAGAAGGAATGACTTGAAGACATTACTAGAAAGTAATCGTTGAAGTCGTGATTCAGTCATCCAATTCACACTTCACTAGTTTCTGTATTGAAATCTCGGTTCAACCACTTTTCATGAAGTATATACAATCCTACAACTGTCACAATCATCAGACAAAATATCATGTCCCAAGAGATTTTGAAGACTAAACGTGGAAGATTTGGAGATACCGATAACTGCATTGCAAGTGCAGAAATTCTCACAATAAGAATTGCAAATGCCATCTGTAATGGCCATCCGACCTTGCGGAAGAGATTCCACCAAAGAATGCCGACTAGTACCACGGGACCTGCACCCATGAATCCAACCCAAGTATTGCTAGGGGAGAGTCGGTCTCCGATGTATCCTCCTTTCAAGAAAAGATTGCCGGGGTCTATGTCTCGAGGGTGTAGAATGCCATCTGTTTGGCCAAGAGATGCCCACCATGCAAACCAAATGCCGATTGGAATTAGTCCTAACATCATATGGCGAACGATTTCTGCTTGCAGATTATCATTTTTATCCTTAAGGAAACTCCATTCCTTATTCATTAGAGATTCTACACAACCAAAGAATATCATCGAAACACCGCCGCCCCATGCACCCCAACTCATTGTAGCCCAAGCAAAAGCACAGTACTGGAATACAGTAAACGAATGTTTGTTTCCAATAATTTTCAGACAAATCGAAATTGCTAGTCCCGATAATAATCCATAGATTAAGATCCAATCTACATAATCAGAATTCTGGCTAATCATTACAGGTATTGTTGCCATTGTAGCGGCGGTTGCAATAGCTACGACTAATGGTAAATCGCGATTCCTTGTAGCATAAATTAGAGTAAAAACAAATGCAATTACAACAGACCAAATCAAGGCATCAGTTTCATATGATTGGGTAAACATTACCATGAATCGAGGCACTGCTAGGCCATAAACTCTGTAATCCGAAAATAAAATAGCGGTTATTAGAATTAGCATCAATGGATATAGGAGAACTTTTGAAGTTGAATCGGGGCCTCCAAGGAAATCACGATAGGTCTGTTTACGCAACAAAAGAGATGCCAAAATTGGCGCCATGATAATCGTAAATCGGGTTTCGGGATAAATCACTGCAAAAATAAATGCAGCTAGAATAATCCACAAATTACGTAAATCAACCTCGTCATCTCCTTTTTTCTTCAATGACTTTTCATTCATAGCGAATACGGTCAATAATCCGAATAGACCTAGCGGATAATAGATTATAGCTAGCCAATCTCTGCTGTAGGAGATAAATGCAGATAATGCAAATAATACTGTAAACAAACCTATCGCTTTGTATGCTGTTTTCGATTGTATTGCAGTAGGGTTAATAATTCTATAAAGCACTACGCTGAATAATAAAACTGCCAGTACAGTGATGATTAAATCGAGATTCCTCATTCCGATTTCATCACCCTGTAACTCGTCCCATTCGATTTTATCTTTACTCAATCCATCAATGTGCGAATGGCCTTCTTCTTCCATCCAATCATTTCTTTCGACTGCAGCATCCCAATTCCATTGCTCGTATGCAGTATGCTGTTCTTCACTAAGGCTGAAAGCCTCTAAGGGGATTCTTCCATGAATCGCGTGCGGGAATGGAAGCGAGAATAGTATTGAAGGTAGTGTTGCAAGGTCTCTTTGTGCAACTCCTTCTACTGTTACTCCGTGTGCGATATTTGGACCCCACATGAATGCTGCAGTCTCTCGGACAACCTCTTCTGGAGAACCATGCTGTCCAGTATCGGTCAAACCATGGTCAGAAGTTACAACAACAGTCCAGTTATCAGGAACTAACTGAAATGCGATCTCTAAATTGTCGTCTAACCAACGTAGTTTTTCTTCATATTCTGGTGAATCCTTGGCCTCAGATCGGTGGCCCACACTATCTAGGCCAGAAATATGTGCGATAATGATGTTCGGTGCTTTTTCAGCACCATAAGGAACAGTTCCACCAAGCCATGAATTCAAAGTAACAAAAGCTTCTTCATCACCTTGATAGAAATCTGCGTGGCCGTAGCGGTGTTGGGAGAATGGAATTAGTTCTCTATTGGGATACAGGTCCTTCCAAACATAATCGCCAAGGATTCCGACTTGGTGGTCATATTCGCCATCGCCATCTGCATCATGCGTGCTCGCTAAATTCCATCCATCAGGAGTTCCAGGATGAGTCGGATGGAAGTTCTGCAAAGCTTCATTCGGTCTTGACGGTACGCCAGTTGCTAATTCCTTTACGCAAATCGCAGTCATTGTCATTGGATTTGTTTGAATTTCCAGGTACGCCCCCTCTTCGACACGTGAATTTAGATGTGGCATAAACTCCGGATTACTCATCATATCCCTGCGCCCGCCATCTATTACCACAAAGAGCAAACCTTCACTTAATGGGTCCTCAGGGTAAGGATTTTCTTCCATTCCTTCTTTTGGAGCAGGAGAATCTGAAATTATGTATGAGCCAGTTACAAATAGCGATGGCAAAGCAATTAGCACGAAAGCAAGGATTGCCTGTCGAAACTTACGATTGCTCAGCAACACTAACACCTTTACCAATTCCTGAATGGGTGTAGTTTTATCCTTTGTTCTAACAAATGGAATTTTGTATCTAATGTGAAGTGTTTTGTTGTTATTCAAATTGATTTTATCAAATTGGTACAGGTTCATTATCAATGACAATGAGCGACAATCATGACCGAGCGCGATAGTGTTGCAAAGCGAGTGACAGTGGTTGGAGCCATCGTCAACGTTTTTCTTGCTGGTCTGAAAGGGGTTGTAGGTTATCTTACAGCCAGTGTAGCACTGATTGCCGATGCAATACACTCGATAAGCGACCTCGCCTCTGATGTAGTTGTTTACATAGCGATTTTATTCGGTTCACAGGAAGCAGATGATAATCACCAGTATGGCCATCGTCGATACGAAACATTAGCATCTCTGATGGTTGGATTATTGGTAATAGTCGCAGGCCTTGGCCTTGGATATGAGATGATCAATAGAATCCAAGATAATTCTTCGTGGACCAGTCCAGGTCATATGGCGCTAGCAGCAGCAGCCGCTTCAATCATCATAAAGGAGATTCTCTATCACTATACCCATCGAGCAGGAGCTAAGCACAATCATACACTATTGCAAGCAAATGCAGCTCACCACAGAACAGACGCTCTTTCATCGCTCGTTGTATTTACAGGTTTAATCGCATCAGAATTTGGATTTACAGTAGGGGATTTAGCGGCCGCTCTTGTCGTATCATTTATGCTTACGAGAGTTGGACTGAAAATTGTCTATGAGGCTCTCTTGGAGATTAGTGAGGCTGGTGTAGACTCAGATACATATGCTCTCATGGTGAAGACGATTCGTGAAACAGGAGGTGTTGTTGATATGCATTTACTTAGAACCAAAACAATCGGTGGAGAGATATATGCCGAATCCCATGCTCAAGTCAATCCATACCTTTCGGTAACACAGGGACATGAAATAGCTCATAGAATTGTAGAGCGAGTAGAGAATGTTGTTCCTGCTTTGAAAGAGTTAACAGTTCATATCGACCCCGAAGATGATGAACTTGAATCCCCCCAACTTCCTAACTGTTCACATTTAGAACAAAAGATTAAGCAAATTTGGTCATCACATCATGAATCCAGTGATTTACTTGCAGTTACTCTACACATCCTGCACTCTGGAGTGGAAGTTGTATTGCGCGTAGCATCTGAATTAGATGACTCTAAATTTCAAAATATAAGCGAAGAAATTACATCCTTGGATGCCATCTCCAAAGCCGAGTTTGTCTCACTAAGATAATGATGACTAGCAGAATTTCCTGTATTGTGAGCGAAAACAGTCTTCTGTTTTTCAATGGAACCGGGTGGCGTCAAACAACTGCGATTCAGTATCGCGTTTGGGGGGAGGTGGACGCTGGGGGATTTGAACCCCCGGCCTCTTGAGTGCCACTCAAGCGATCTTCCAACTGATCTAAGCGCCCTAAATGCTGCTTCAAGCAAGCCGCCCATCAATCGCCCAATCATAACAGTTGTCAATGACTAATCTCTCGGCCAAACATGAACGTGGGAACAATGTTGGCGGAATTGATTCCGCAAGTACCCACAAATGTCTTTACAAAATGGCTATCAAAACGGGTTTCAGTCATCTGGTTGGATTCTGAAGATGACCGTCTTGGTATGACTAGATTCGAGGAAGGTAACGCCGAATTAGTTCGTCGAAGAAGACTCAAACTAGACCCTGGTGAAATCACAATTGGATTACATCCTAGATTAATCGAAGAGTCAGATTTGCTTAGACATACATTGGCTCATGAATTGATACATGCATCTGGTACCCTAACCCATTCACAAGAACTTCACGATGCAGTGGACAATATTGCTCCAGGAGTTTCAATTTCCGATTCCCCAATGCTCCAAGAAAAGCGTGATGAATTTCTAGGTACGGCGCGAGTCAAGTCATGGACCTGTTCATACTGCGGATATGAGTGGAAACGCTCTACTGTGCGCAAACCACACCGATGCCACAAGTGTGCTCGGCAACTGTAAGGCTGATAGAGGAGATTCGCGCCCGTGGGGTCGGGCGTATGATGTAGTTTGGATATCATATCGGCCTTCTAAGCCGATTACCGGGGTTCAAATCCCCGTACGCCCGCTCACATCTATTCGAATATTGTATTGAATGGGTAATCTCAAACATGGTACTAAATGGTCTATATCATTAGACCGTTTAGAACAGTCATGCAAGAAGTCAGGTCAGTCAAAACAATCGTTCCAACTCACACTGTAATGGAAGGAGGAGGGTTCCAAGTAAGAAGGCCTGCGGCCATGGGTTCTTTGATGAGTCCATTTTTGCTGCTTGATGAAATGGGCCCGGTTGATTATGCGCCTGGAAAAGCAGTAGGTGCACCATGGCATCCGCACCGTGGCTTTGAAACGGTAACATATCTTCTCCAAGGGGAGATGGAACACGAGGATAGTTCTGGAGCCAAAGGGACTCTAACACCCGGCGATGTTCAATGGATGACTGCAGGTAAAGGAATTATTCATTCAGAAATGCCCACTTCAAAAATGATGTTAGAGGGCGGTATGATGCATGGTTTCCAAATCTGGGTTAACCTTCCTGCCAAAGACAAAATGATGAATCCGAGATATCAAGATATCTCGGCCTCAGAATCTCCAATTGCTCAAGAGGATGGAGTCTGGGCAAGAGTTGTTGCTGGAGAATGCTTAGGCGTTGAATCATCCATTGATACTGTCATCCCCATAACCTATGTTCATGTTAAAATGGAACAAGGTAGTACTCTAAACAAAGCTTTAGATCTAGACCTTAATGGTATGCTGTATGTTTTCAAGGGTGAAATTGAAGTTGAAGGGAAATCAGTTTCCGATGGGTCTCTTGCACTCTTATCCAATGGCACAACAGTCCAAGTCAACGCCACTCAAGAATCAGAGTTTCTAATTCTTGCAGGTCCAGAAATAGGGGAACCGATTGCCCGATATGGCCCATTCGTAATGAATACCCGTGAAGAGATTATTCAGGCCATTGAAGACTATCAGAACGGAATCTTAGCTTGAAAGAACCAGTCTACCTTTGGGAAGTCCTCATATAGCAAAGGTCAGTCGGCGGACTGTTCACCATGAAGCGAGGTTCCAGAGCGTGGAAGAAGACTGGTAATCAGCGATGGAAGTGGCGCAAGAAGAAGCTACGCCGTCGTAAGCGTGCTCGCCGACAGGCTAAGCAATGAAGCTGAACGGTAAACGAACAGGGGAGTATAGTATAACCTGGTAGTATTGCTGGCTCCAAATGCACGGAACAAAAGTAGTAATGTCTGATACTGATGTAAAAGTCATTGAAGACGAACTCTTTCCCGCACCAGCCGTACACAAAAACACTTAGTGGCGGATCAGAAGATACCAGCCGGTCGGGGTTCAAATCCCTGTGCTCCCACCACATTTGACTATCAATTCATCTAATCGACTAACCAACATATTGATGGTTGATGCACACTCGAATTAGATTGGGGAAGTATATGCGTCGCGGTTTCACACTCCTTTGTTTGGTTCTATTTATGGCACCTCTTACCGGTTCACTTGGTAATCCTGTCCACACGGATTCTCAGTGGTCCTCAGTAATACCTGAAATGACTCCTGTAATTCATGAGGATATAGATTGGTGGGAAAGAACAACAATGGATTCCAATAGAAATGGAATCTTTGACTCTCTTGAAACCCTAGAAGGTCCCGTTGGCGTCGGCCTTTCTTATGGTCGTGATGTAACTGATTCAGATGTTGCATTACTCGAATCAATGGGCTATGAAATAACAGATGTCATCGAATCAGTTGATGCTATACTACTCGGGGTAATCGATTCTTCAGATGTTTGGACCCTATCAGAACTCGATGGAGTTGTGATGGTTGAAAGATATGGTAAAGTGGTTTTTTGGGGAGATATTCAAACTCCAAATATTAAGTCCGAACCATCAGAGGATTATCCTCACGCTGCATGGAACCACTCACCAATGGGTGGGCTTGGAATCAATATCGCAATGGTCGACACAGGTGTCGATAACGAGCACCCTGGACTAAACTCACATCCGGTACTTGAGAGTAAATTCGTAGCAGGATATGATGCTGTGTGTTATCTTCATACAGGGCTATTGACTTGTATTGCCAATTCTAATTTAGGAAATAGGGAAACAGATGGTTCCTTTGATCCAGATGACGGAAATCAACACGGAACAGCCTGTATGGGAATGGCCAGTGCAACTGGACTTGATGCAAGCGGAGAACAAACTGGATTTGAGGGCAGCGCTCCAAATGCAAGTTTAATCGATGTTAGAATTGGCACTGATGCTGGCGCAGGTCCCTTTGAAAATTATGCTCTTGAGCAAAGTATCTATGAATCTGCAGTTAACGGTATTGAATGGATTATAGATAACAAAGATACTGAATGGGAAGGAGTGGATGAAAGGTTCTACGGAATTGACATTATCTCGCTATCTTGGGGAATTACAAGCCACGAAGGCGGTGGAAGTGATGGCGAAGATATGCATTCTCGTATTCTTAACGTCGCAACTGAAGCAGGTGTAACCGTAAGCGTGGCAGCAGGAAACGACGGGCCAAGCAACGATGGATTGTCTGGTATGGGCTCTTCATCACTCTCAATCACAGTTGGCGCAACCGATGATATGAACACCGTTAACAGAGATGATGATACTATTGCAGGCTATTCAAGTCGTGGCCCACGCAGGGACAATGGTGACTCAAACCCAATCAATGAAATGAAACCAGATGTTACTGCACCTGGTTCGAATATAATTCAGGCAGAGGCATGTGTAACTACAGGTTCCTGTATCAATTCCGTTAATGGTGATGCATCAGAAAATGGCTACACAGGCCGTGGTTCAGGTACCTCTTATGCAACTCCTGCTGTCAGTGGTGTTATCGCATTGATGATGGAAGTGAATGACGAAATTGGCCCGCTTACAATAAGGGAAATTCTTCGCTCAACAGCAACTAGAATGGGTCCTGCCTCTCAGCCAGAACATGACCCTCATTGGAATGTGGATTATGGATGGGGTCTAGTCGATGCACATGATGCTGTTTGGACTGCACGTTATCTAAATGATACTGGAATCAATACTTCAACAATGAATCTTGATCTTCAAGTACATATTGAAAACATCTCTTCAGAGGGTACAGTGAATACATACACTGGGCAAGCATGGAGCCGAGGTGCAGTAATGGATAAAATCGAATATTCTGTCGATGGAGGAGATACTTGGACTGAAGTAATGTATGAATCGGTGAATGGTTCGATGAGTACCTACGAATCATTCCAATTCCAATTTACAGTAGATACTGACATACTTCCAGAAGGATACAATATGGTAATTGTCAGAGGTGTGGACGAAACCGGCGCTTCCTCAATGATCTCATGGGATTCAGTAATCGGTGGAGGAAACGTCGAAACCTATGCAAGTGCTGAATCGCTTGGCAGAATTATTTTTATTGCAATATTTGCCTTATCGATCCTCGTATTTGGGGCTTGGGTTGTTGTACAGCAAAAGACTGACGACCCTCTTGAATTATCTGTTATAGCAAGTGATGTTGAAAGTTTACCACCACCGGTTGACGATGAGCCTTTAGAGGCTACACTGGTAGATGATGTGCCTGAAAGCACCTCATCTTGAAATGTGAGTTCGAAGTCGAGCAGTTATGCGTGGCTTCTCTAAGAGAACTTTGAACATACAGCCTACAGGCGTCCGCAAGATGTTTGATATGGCTGGAGACGATGTCATTTCTTTTGGTCTAGGCGAACCTGATTTCCAACCTCCTGAGGTCGCAATTGAAGCTATGTATCAAGCCATGAAAGATGGCCATAACAAGTATACTACAACAGCAGGACTACCTGCACTAAGGCTCAAGATTGCTCAATCTTGGAGCGAATTATGTCCTGGACTTGATGAAAGCAATGTCTGTATGACCATGAGTGGCACAAATGCATTGCTGAACATCTTTGCATCATTGGTAGACCCCGGGAAAAATGTATTACTTCCAGAACCATACTTCCCATTATATGGTCCAGATGTAGAATTGTGGGGTGGCGAGTCTCGATTTTATGAATGCTTATTTGAGAATGAATTTGTTCCTACGATTGACCATCTAGAAAGTTTAGTTGATGAGAACACTGTAGCGATATTGTATAATTTTCCTTCTAATCCAACGGGCGCTACAATTACTACTACACAACGAGATGAATTACTTGCCTTTGCCCAAAAACACGATCTGTGGATAATTAGCGATGAAGTGTATGACCGAATTGTATTCGATGGAGAACATGTCTCATTTGTTGGAAGTGATGACGAAAGAGTAATTTTGATCAATTCCTTCTCAAAGACATTTGCAATGACTGGATGGAGAATTGGATACATTATGTCTGCTAATAAAGAAGCGATGTCGCAGATGACTAAACTCCAATATTACATTACAGCATGTTCCAATGATGCGATGCAGTATGCAGTACTAGCTGCATTTGAACATGCAAATGACTATCCTGATGAGATGTGTGCTGAGTTCAAAGCAAGAAGAGACCTGATATGCACTCGACTAAATTCTATGCCGGGCGTTCAATGCCATGTCCCCGAAGGTGCATTCTATGTGTTTCCCAAAGTGGAAGTCCCTGGGATGTCAAGTGAAGAAGTGGCTATTGAGTTGCTAAAAGGTGGTGTTTTATGTTCACCAGGTAGTGCCTTTGGCCAATCTGGAGAAGGTCATTTGCGATTTGCATATACTATCTCAAGAGAAGATATCTCTAAGGGTATGGATAAGACCGAAGTAGTGTTGAATAGATTGCGTGGCGAGTGAGATGTGGGCTATATTGATTGAATTTCTTGTAGGTGCAATACTAGCGCATTTGATTACCCGCATACCGCTACTAACATTTCCAAGACTTCGCGCATGGAATGTACAATTCGCACCTCACCCTGAACCTGTATATGTTGGCAGCCACCTCATTCAAAGAATACTACACATGCGTGCTTTTTATTGGCTCGGTTTGTTTTTTGCTCTGATCCCTTTGGTGTTTGGATGGCTTAGTCTAGCGTATGGTTCAGCCCCAATTGGTTTTGGGATGTGGACTGTTTCCGGGTGGCTAGTACTCTCTCGTGTCACAGCATTTATCGCCGGTGAAGAGCATCCATGGACTAAACAACTTGCAATGCGTTTGCAATTGGTGAAGAATGAATCAGAATCAGATGACCAATGTTGTACATTCTCAAATCCCGTATGGGAAATTTCTGCAGTTCGGTGCACTACCTGTGGCAAAAATCTACTCAATATACCAAGGCCAGATCTAGGTCGGCCTCGAAGTGATGGTTGGATACGAGGATTTGTCAGGTTACTGCTTACCGATGGCCAACCAATTGTTGCTAGTGAAGAAGAAGAGTAATCAATCAAACATCGAGCCTAGTCCTTCAAATTCAGAGGTTTCATTTTCCGAAGAAGTAGAGTCTAGGTTTGCAGAAACATCCTCAGCAATTCCGGCATTATCTACGAATGAAAATGTGTCTGATGCTGCTGAGGCAGCCTCCATGCTGCTGCCAATGGATTGTGGCGCAGCATTTGCGGCTGCAATTGTTGTCGAACCAGCAGCTTGTGCTTTCGCAGCGACTCCCGATAATGTAGTTGCGGCAATTCCTATGCCCACTCCTACAGCGGCTCCTGTAACAGTGCCAACAACTCTTCCAGTTGCTACAAGTGCTCCTCTGTCGCCTTCTTGCTCTGGTGTTTTGAGTTCCGCCTCATCGCCAAGCCTCATCCATTCTGGTGGTTTACCCGATGCTCCGCCCAAGCATGCCAAAGTAGTGAATGCGGCAAGTGGCATTACCGCAAGTGCGGTTAGAAGATCTAGGAATGAAGTATCAGGAACACTCCCAATACGAAGGAAATCTTCCATGAAAGATTGTTCTAAGTGTAAATTGTGAGTGACATCAGCACCTACCCAAGATAGTACGATTACACTTGCAAGCCGCCCCATCATCCATAGTACCAGAACTGGTGCTAACCAAGACAGTTTTGTCATTGAAACTAGCCACCGTCTTGTAAAAGCGGCGATTGTAATATGCTTTCGTGCAAATTTTGGAAAGATTCGCATGACCATTATCAGAACCATAAGATAACAAGTCAGTGCAACTTCCAACCTGCGGTTCGGTCTTAGCCATTCTTCTGGTACAAAAATCACAAAGCCAAGCGGGATAATTACTAGCAATAGTTGAAATGGAATTGCCAACAATACTAGTCCCCCATGAGTAGAAAGAAGAGAGTGACGTTTACTGATTCTATCACTGACCATAACAGTCATTCGTGCATGAGGTGAGTGGGCATGTCTTTTTCTGGAATTACGTAAAACAGCAGCATCTCGTTTCGACCGAGTTAGCCCCATAGCAGCTAGCCATCCTCCTTTTTCAACGATATAAATTGGAGTGAATCCCCCCGATAATAGCGCCAGTAACAATGCAAGCATTCCATATGCAAGGGATGCAGCAACTATCCAAGGTATCATCTCTAAGCGGAATGACATGGTGAAATTTTCTGATGCAAATTCAAAATTTATCAAGTAAGTAATTGAAAAAGCAGCCATTGGAGTGAGGAAAATCTGACAGAAAACGAGCCCTGTTAACCAGAGTCTAGCCGCCAACGGCCCTTTGTCCGCGTACTCACTCACAGCAGTATCCCGCCCCTTCACTATGTCAAAGGTTGCGCTTCATTACCACCCCTTCAAGGCGATTAAAACAGTGCTTAGATTCAGCCATTACCCCCTGTCCCCTACGGGGACATGGGACGGGGACATTCATATGCGGAATCAATGTCGCATAGGTGTTGATGAATATGCGCAAGTCGATACCATTCCTATTGGTGACCATTCTTCTAATGCAATCTATTCTTAGTTTAACTGTGGATAATGCGGAGGCAACCTCGGGTCGCGGTGGTTCATCTGATGATTTCTCGGTGTCAGAAATAGAAGTCAATTCATCAGAAGCAAATCATTGGATCCAGCCAGACGGAAGCGTAGTTGTTTACATCGCTAAAGGCGACATGGTTGATATTTCGGTTGAAGTAAAGCGAGGAGGAAATGCTCTACAAGGTTCAACTGCCAAAGTTACAGTTGAAATGGTTCATCCGATTGGCTTTGTGATGAATTCAACTTCATGGCAAACCGTCCCTATGCTGGGTGGGCAGTCCTACACTGACACATTCAACTGGGAAGCCTTTGTGGCTCACTCTTACCTAGATGTTGCAACCAACGAACTATCGGGCGGAGTAATAATTCGTGCATCAGTTTACAATTCCGCAGACGATAGAAACGATAATGATATCTTAGAGTACACTCTTCCAGTAGCCTTGTCGCAAGATAAGATGGATGCAGAAGGTGATCCTCGTGACCAAGCACTACCAACCGCTTCGATTCCAACATTCTATGGTGGAGAATACCCACTTGATGGTAGCGATGCTAATGGAATCGGGATTTGGCAAGCAGATAATTCCGCTTCCGCGGTCGGGACTGCAAATTGGAGGCATGCGAACTCAGGTTCAGATTATCCTTCAGCATCACGTAGCCGTTTAGTCTTCGCTTTCCGTGGCGCAGATAGTAACTGTGGAAATGGCGCCTCTCTCGATGGGGGATTATCGCAACAATACATCCAATGGATGTGTAAAATGCAACTAAACTCTGCAGGATTAGTTTCTGCTCAAATGCACGTTCAAACATGGGGTCAAATGGGTGCAGGAGACTTTGTAGCACTAGAGTTATGGAGAGGTAACGGTGCACCAGCAAGTACAATTTCTCACAATTTCGTTGAAGATGCTCCAGGCACTACTGCAGGCGCATGGAGTAATATTTCTTGGGACCCTACTGAAGAGTTAGGTGGTCATTCATGGTCTTATGGAATCTTATTCCAGTCCGATGGTTCGGGAGCATCTAGCGGAATGCATGTTGACGATTTCGTAATGTTTGGAATCGAGAAGGTTAGTGAATATACTCTGAGTATTTCTTGCGACAATCCTTCCGGCGGTTACACAACACCGCCAAATACAATTGTACCAATGTTCTGTTCAATACAGAACAACGGATACATGTCTGCACAGGTCCGTATCGAATCAAATGTATCAAATGCATCTTGGATGAACCCAAGTCTTCCGATGATTAGAATCGATAGCCAGCACCCAACGCAACATGGTACCAGCGTAATTCTACCGGCAATTCCTGCGGGTAACACTTCTGAAATGTGGATCAATCTTTCAATACCTGCTGGTGCAGATGTACAGCAACAAGTTTGGCAAATATGGTGGGCAGATGCTGGAGGCACACAATTAGGAGAAATGGGCCGAATCTCTGCCGATATTGCTATCACAGAACAATATGGCGTTCACTTATCATCAACAGCGCCACTACTAGCGGCTTCCTTGGCTCCAGGCTCTTCCACTGACATCCCATTCAAGTTACAGAATGCGGGTAACCGTGAAGCAGGCTACACCGTTACATCTAACTTCCAAGGCGATGATTGGGTTTCATTCGTTACCGATTTGAATCACAGTATAGTTCAGATGCCAATGCCATTAGCTAGAGGTGAACAAATCGAATTGCTACTGAATGTAACAGCGCCTTCTACAGCAACACCTGGTGAAATTCCATTCTCTCTCCGTGCAGTTTGTCCATCATGTGGCCAAGCATTGTTTGGAAATGATGTTATTTCAAAGAAAATAGATGTCCCTGTCCTAAGGGAATTCACAATGACTGCAGAGGAGTTAGAAATCGAAGCAGCAGCAAATGGTAATTCTAGAGTAGTTTACATCGATTTACTAAATCTTGGTAATGATGATGAAGTCTATTCGCTTGAATTAGTTCAATCTAATTGGAAATTAGAAGCTTACCTTTCTGCAGCTGAAACACCAATGCTTGATGCATGGGATGGAGAAACTAGCATCGCCCTAAATCTGCCAATGCCTGTTGGATTGGCTCCGGGGCTTTACACTGCTAGAATAACCGCAACTAGTGTTGACGATCCAATGGCAAAAGAACAGATAACCATCAATATCGATGTTACAGATACTGCAGCGGTTTGGGTTTCTGATGAAGATGCAGACCAATCCTACATTCCTGGAGATGTAGCGCAATCAATGCGCTTTGAAGTACGCAACAATGGCAATGAAGCGGATCGCTTCAATATGTCCATGGATATACCTGAAGGAATGGATGCAAGCTTTGGGCTGTTGGTTGAAGGCGAAACCACTCCGCTCTTAGAGCCGGGTGAATCTTACAATGTCACCGTTACATTTACCTTCGCTGATGGAACTAATGGACAATTAATTCTCAAAGTCATTGCAACCAGTGTAAACGATGATAGTGTTTCTAGTTACGGAAAATGTACATACAGAGTCGGCTCCCAAAATTGGATAAGAATCATTTCCACAGAATCAACGATTATTGATGAGGCAGGCGAGTATGAAATTACTGTACGTGTTAGAAACCAGTACACTGAAGGCCAATCCGTGACTATGTCAATGGATCAGCAAGGAACCAACCGTTGGTATAGTTCTTCTATCAAATCTAGTGACAGAGATTTCTGGCTAGAATTGGAGGGGGAAAGGGAAGTAACCATTGTCTTCGAAGTACAAAGTTCAATCCTACTGACCCTAGATGAAGAATTCATTAATACCGAAGTTACAATTTGGGCAGTTTCCAATTCAGTAGAAGATGCTGCATCCCTACAACTCCCAGTTACCCTGAAACGAACATCAGATAGTAATGACGTAGTATCCTCTTCAGACAGCGACTCTTTCGATTGGGTTGGGATTAGTACATGGGTCGTTGGAACAGCTCTTATCATTGCTCTACTCGGAGCGTTGTTAATGGTCCTGAATGGTACTGAAGAAGAAGAGGAACAGAATTGGGCCGAGGATGGATATGAAGACAACTTGACGGCAACATATGGTGCGGTTGCGGCTGCCCCGACAATAGGTGCCCCTGAAGTTCAAATGCCAGCCCCAGATGTCATAGAATCACCTCAAATCGCTGCTCCACCTGAAGTCGTTTCTGGTCCTCCTGTGCCCGCAGCAGGCCTTCCAGATGGATGGACTATGGAACAATGGGGACACTATGGCCAGCAATGGCTTGATAATCAACAGTGATGTTGCATCGACGATGGGTTGAAGTCATACCCCCCGTGCCGGTGAACTGCAGAGGTTTTGCATATGTATGGAAATGGACAAGCACCAATCTTTATTCTAAAGGACGGAGTTCAAAGAACTCGAGGTCGTAGCGCACAGTCAAACAATATAGCAGCAGCTAAGGCTGTTGCAGATGCTGTAAGGAGTACTCTCGGCCCTAAAGGAATGGACAAAATGTTGGTTGACAGTATGGGCGATGTGGTAATCACCAATGATGGTGCTACAATTCTCAAAGAAATGGATATAGAGCACCCTGCTGCTAAGATGATTATAGAAGTTGCAAAAACTCAGGAGCAGCATTGCTATGACGGAACTACCACTGCTGTAGTTCTCGCTGGTGAATTGCTAAAGAGGTCAGAAGATTTGATTGAACAGAATGTTCATCCAACTGTAATCTGCGAGGGTTTCCGTTTGGCTGCTGAAAAGGCAGTAGGATGCCTTGCATCTCATGAAATTTCAACCCAAAATGATGACAAAGTATTGATGGAGGTTGCTAAGACCTCTCTAACAGGGAAGTCTGCAGGAGCAGTTAAGTCATTCTTGGCAGATATTTGTGTCAGAGCAGTAAATTCAGTAGGAACTATTGATGATGGTGAAAGAATCGTCGACCTTTCAGATATTAAGGTCGAAAAGCGCCAGGGTGGTTCAATCAAGGACAGTACTCTTGTCGATGGAATAATTCTCGATAAGGAGCGCGTCCATGCAGGAATGCCTCGTTCGATTTCTGGAGTAAAAGTTGCTCTTATCAACAGCGCTATCGAAGTTAAGAAAACTGAGGTAGATGCGAAAATCCAGATTACTGATCCCTCAATGCTAGCATCATTCCTAGATGAAGAAGAAAACTACATCAGAGGATTAGTGGACAAAATCAATGCCAGTGGGGCAAATGTGGTCGTCTGTCAAAAAGGAATAGACGACCTTGCTCAACACTACATGTCGAAAGTTGGAATTTTTGCTATCCGTCGTGCTAAAAAGAGCGACATGGAAGCTCTTTCAAAAGCAACCAGTGGACGAGTTGTCACCACTATCGATGATTTAACATCGGATGATTTGGGAATAGCGGCGAAAGTAGAAGAGCGTAAAATCGGAGAGTCTAACATGACTTTCTTTACTGGATGCCCAGAAGCAAAATCAGTTTCAGTTCTACTTCGTGGTGGAACCGAACATGTTGTCGATGAAATCCGTCGTGCATTCGATGATGCAGTCGGTGTGGTTTCAGTCGCTTGGGAAGACGGAGCGGTTCTGACTGGAGGTGGCAGTGTTCTGGCTGCCCTTTCACGTGACCTGCGAGCCTATGCTGAATCGATAGGTGGGCGTGAACAAATGGCGATCGAAGCCTTTGCTAGCGCACTCGAAATAGTTCCAAGAACTCTTGCGGAAAATGCAGGATTAGATCCAGTTACCACAATTATCGAATTACGCAAATCCCATGCAGATGGTAAAGCATTCTCTGGAATTAATGTTGAAGACGGAGGCGTTATGGATATGCGTGCTGCAAATGTATTGGAACCACTACGTGTCGTTGAACAAGCTATACAGTCGGCCACAGAAACAGCAATTATGATTCTAAGAATTGATGATGTAATTTCATCCAAGGGTGTCTCTGGCGGAGATATGATGGGTGGAATGGACGACTTCCACATGTGAAGTTCACCCTGTCTAAACATGAATAATGCCCCTCTCCCTAAAGGGAGAGGCGAGGAACCTTCAAAGACTACATACGAGTCGAGCGTATTGCTCACATCTGAGCAGGGGTGAACTCATGCCAACCGTCGCTAAGGTCTGGATAGAGGAAGATTGCATCACCTGTGATGCTTGTGAAGATATTTTGCCCGAGGTTTTCGAGGTAACTGATGATACGAGTCAGATAAAGTCGGATGTTCGCGAAGACGGTGCTTTCGATAGGAACACTGGTTTCTCATCAATTAAAACTCAGTTTCGAGCAGAATACTCAGAACTAATCGAAGAGGCTGCAGATGCCTGCCCAGTCGAGATTATCAAGTTCGAATACGAGGGTGGCACCGCAGAGGTAGTCAGCGAAGAAGTTGCACCTGTTGTCGATGCCGCTCCTGCTCCAGCAGCGGCTTCCGCTGATACGGGAGATAATTCTGGAGTTCTTGCCGGAGTTCTTTCTGGAGACCGCAGTCTTGCAGTTTTCTTTGGTTCACAAACCGGCAACGCAGCAGGTTTAGCAGAGAAGACCGCTAAGAAAGCAGCAGCGTATGGTTTGGAGGCATCTGTTATCGATATGGATGGTTATGATCAAACCAAGTTTGCAACACACAAGAGAATTCTGATTATTACCTCGACGTGGGGCGAAGGCGAAATGCCAGATAATGCAGAGGAACTTTGGAATGCAACTTGCAGTTCTAATCCTGGACTTTCAGGAGTACACTACTCTGTTTGTGCAATCGGAGATTCATCGTACGATGAGTTCTGCAAAGCAGGTACCGACTGGGATGGTAAATTTGCATCTCTCGGTGCAACATCAATTTTGGATATTAAATTGTGCGATGTGGACTTTGATGAGCCATGGAGTCAATGGGTTGGCGAAGTTCTTCCAAGAATTGCCTGTGTCGATTCAGGTGGAGTATTCCAAGAAGATTTAGTTGAAGCAATGATTGCTTATGGCGCTGGCGAAGAAGACGACGGCGTAGATGCCGGAGATTTCACCCCTGCAAATATCATTCAGCCAGCAATATCTCTCACAATGCGTATTTTCAGATACGACCCTATACTGGCCCAGTCTGGATACGATACAGTGGCAGTAAATCTCCCTGGTCATGCTAGTATTGAGGATGCACTGGTCGCCGTAAAGCGGGAAGTGGATGGTTCTCTTACATTCCGTAGTGGTGGGCTAGTAGGCCAAAACCCACTTTCAGGAATTAAGGCAAATGGCAGAATTTTACCTGCAGATACTACCAGAATCTGTGATCTAGTAAGCGATGGAGAAACTCTCACTCTCGAACCAGTCCCAGGATATGAGGTAGTGAAAGATCTGATGGTCTCATATGACCGCTATGACTATGCTCGTGCAGATTCTAAACCTTGGTTGGAAGCAGACCCACGCCAAGGTGAAAGATTGGCTAATGGCTCTCCAATCGGTGTAATGTCATCATCTGAAGCTACTTATCTTCACACTTTAGCAGATGTAGGTTCACTCCAACTGGTAAATGCTATGTCGGATACCTATGACGTCGATGAAGTATATTCTGGCCCAGGTCTCGCTCTCCAGCGATGGGTTAGAAGTCAAGACCCTCGTTCAGGAAAGGCGCACATCAAGCAGATGTTTGACTTGATGCAAGGCAAAGGTGGCGTATGGGATGAGGCAGATATTTCCTCGATACACCGCCATGGAATCGATGGGTCACAAGCCGCAGATTCACTATACGCTGCAAGAGCACGTCTATTGGCTGAATACAAATTTGTCGGAAAGACTGGTCGGCTAGTCAAAACATACGCACGTTCAGTAAAGATGTCTGGTAATGTTAACGAGACTACACTTTATCGCTCAGTGCTAGGTCCTTTGGGGCTTGGTTCTAACATAATGAATGGTATATCTCTCAGGATGATGCTAGGATTTACACGCAATGGTGGTCCAATGATGCGTGGATTCCAAGGAATGCTTGTTCCACCTGCTGGAATTGGAAAAATACCAAACATGTTCAACTCCAAAATTGCCAACCATCACGAGGTTGTTGCAATATTCAATGAATTAGATGGGAGATTCTGAGGTGATAGCATGGTAAAATATTCTTATTATCCCGGAAATGTAGCTCGCCAATCATCACGAGAGGTCGAAGATACAATTCAACCGCTTTGCAAAACCCTTGGGATCGAACTGATTGAAATCGTTGGCTACAACAGCGATGGTGGAAATATAATCAAGCAAGGAAATAGAGAATTACAACTTGCCCTAAACGCTCGTAATCTAGCACTTGCTGAGAAAAAAGGCCATGATATAATCACTGCTTGCGCTTCCGCCCAAGGTATTCTCCATGAATCTCTAGACACTTTCCAGAATGATGAAATCGCACTAGCAAGTGCAAATCGTGTTTTGGAAAAAACCACGGGACTTACACTAAATGCATCAGAGATTTCTTCTAGCCATCTGTTGCATGTACTTGTAGATGAAATTGGGTTGGACAAAGTGGAAGCCGCTGTAGTCAACCCTCTAGATCTTGATATCGCTTGCTACTACGGACCACATATGCAGCGTAAAGGTGCATGTGGAGGTGACGATGCTTGGAATCCGACATACATGGAACAACTAATCACTGCCCTTGGGGGTCGTCCTGTCGAATACAAGACCAAGACAAGTAGTGTAGGAAATCCGTCACTGCTTTCGCTTGGAGATACTGTCATGAAGATGACCGCTAGGGTACTAAATGATGCAAAGAAAGCTGGTGGACAAGTATTGGTTAGTGCTTGTACACAATCACATTCGAATCTTGATTCATATCAGGGTAAAGCAGGAAGAGTTGCAAACAAAGACACTAGTATTCCTGTAGTTAATCTCACTGAGATTATCGCCTTCGCTTTAGGTCACTTTACCGACCGTTTTGCACAATTAAGAACCCGTGCAATCCTCATCGGTTCATGAATTGCCATGCAAAAATTTGAATAAGTCTCTGGCTTGAATTGACGAGACACCTTTTATTTGGGTAAGTTCATGCTCACTAATCATACAAAGCCCCATTATATCTCCAGCAACACTCATTATCTTCGTGGCTGTTTTCGTTCCAATACCCGGTAATTCTGCTAGTATTTTTGTTCTTTGAGATACGACTTCATTTGACCATTTCTGTGCGAGCGGCCCAACCTCTGATTCACCATTAATTATTGACATAATTTCAGCAGATGCAGCAGTAATTGCCGATTTTTCTGAATCGATAGGCTTCTTTCTAAGGTGACTCATCAATAAATCTAGAATCCGAGCCTCTCTTTTTGCAGCTACCGATACAAAACGAGCAGTTTGTTCTGGAGACCCAGTCATTATTACAGGCAGACCCAGATCAAGTGTTATCCATGCCATTGCACCATGAATTGCATTTGGATGAACCCTTTGCGTTTCATTTGATTCGATGATGATTAGCGGCCGTGGTGCAGCACTGTGCAATCTTCTTGCCTGGTGAATCAACCGTCCATCAATTAAGGAGTCGACAAGGTCTCTAGCACTCTTTCTCTCGATTAAGATTCTATCTGAAATTCGAATATCACCGACGGTTAAATGCTGCATACTGATTTCATGGCCCTGTAATTTTAGCATTGCAGGTAAAGTCGAATTAGCTTCTCGATGGTCGATTACAATCATAGTTTGAGAATCTTTTTCTTCACTCATTGAATCTGATTCAGTTTGTGCTGCGCTAGCAGTAGATGACTCTTTATCTCTAGAATGCGTAATTGTTCCATCAAGAACAGGTTTCCACCATTTTTCATCTCTTTTTTTACCATCATCTTTCGCCTTCACTGGAGATGTACTAAATTCCGAAAGTGATCTTTGTGCTCTTGGGCGGTTGGCAGGAGAATAAGTGCTGGTTGTTGATTTCTTCTGGACTGGGTTTTTTTGTGGTTCAACTTTCTTTTCGCGAAATAGTCTTTTTTCTTCAGATTCGATGAAAGATTCTGCATTTTCACCATCAACTGAAAATGCAGATAATACATTTTCATTTGGAGCAGCCCTTCGAGGTAGTCGTGATTGCTTTTGTAATGAGTCTAGAGTTCTATACATCAGTTCCTCGCGCCGTAATGATGCTTGTTGAACATACTCATCACGCGTACCTTGCGCAATCAAGATATGTACTTCTCCATCCTTCTGTCTGGCCGTACGACCTCTCCTTTGAATTGCTCTTATTGCACTGGGAACCGGCTCGTATAGAATCACACTATCGGCCGCAGGGACATCAAGTCCTTCCTCGCCAACGCTTGTAGCAACTAAGACATTGATTTCACCTTCTTTGAAACGTTCTAATTGCTCAATCTGCTCCTTTTGTTTCATTCCCAACTGGCTACCTTTGCTTGCTTGTCCTACGAAACGGCCTGGTTTTATTCCTGGAATTTTTTCAAGAATCTCCATCAGGTTGTTCACAGTATCTCTATATTCAGTGAAAATTATGACCTTGCCTCCGTTCTCTAGTCCGCTACTTACCAACTCTTCTACCAGTGCTGGTTTGGGGTGGCACTCTTGTTTGGTGGCAGATTCTCTTAGCAGATTTGCAACAGGCGGCAATGAGAGGAACCGTTTGGTTTTCCGATCCTTATCTCCACGAGCTCTTTCAAGATACATTATTGCACACCTTAGGCCCTGCGTGTCAAGTAAATCGATCAGCCGGTGTAGTCTTCTCAGGTCGCCGATTCGTTTGGCAGCATCATAACCGCGTGCATCCCCTTTGCCTATTGCCGCACTTGCTCTGCGTTGTGCTTCTTCGATAGCAGCAGTCGTAATTCTACCATGGCTGGTAAGGAAACCACCGCGCTTTAGTAGTTCACCTTCTTCAGCTTCTAAGATTCTGAGAGGTCTAATAATTTCTAATAATTTATCTGGCAGATTCAAATTATGTTTTTCGATATCCATCGATGTAATGTATGGCTGAACTAAATCGTCGTCTCTCTTTGTGATATGTAATCGCTCTATTCCGAGACGTTGAATAATTTCTAGAACCTTGGCTGCCTTTACGCCTGGTGAAGCGGTAGCTGCTAGGATTAGGGCTTTTGGAGATGCTTCAAGATACATGTCACCTAATTGCGCCATTGAATCTGAACCGGTTGCATGGTGTGCTTCATCCACAATGAGTAAATCAATTTCCGAAAGTAATATTCTTCCATTCCGGGCATCGTTTCTAATTACATGGGGCGTAGCCATTACAATTTTTGCATGTTTCCAAATCTCTTCTCTCTTTATTGGCCGATCTTGGCCGGTCAGAGTTACAATTCTTTCAGAATCTATTTTCAAAAATTCTTTAGCCATCTTTGCTTGTTGGGCTACAAGACCTGTTGTTGGAGCAACCAATACAATTCTCCCAGGGCCATCTATTGCCTCAGCCATCGCCATCCATTGAACAGCGGTTTTCCCTAGACCAGTCGGCATTACTAGGAGTGTTGAACCCGAAATTGCTTCTTTGGCAGCCTTCAATTGATAAGCCCTAGCTTCGACCCCATCATCGAGGAGTGGATGCGAAAGCACCGGGGTCATGCCAGCCTTTGTGTGGCGGTGGCTCAAGAGGATTTGCATTACAGGTCGTTCAGATTTACCCCTCTACCAAAAGGCTTGAAGACCGTCAATTACCATAGACGCCCAGCGGCCCTATGTGCCGTTAATAACCGAACCACTCATATACGGGAGGTAAGTCGGCAGACTGCTCAGAAGGTGAGCAGCCAGACACAGTGGGCAATGCACCGCATCCCATTACTCTTGGTCCCAATCGTGGACTGAGAGCCGGTGTCACGGCTTCTCCCCAGCCTGAAGAGCCTCTGTACGCCCCTTATCGGGGGGCCAATGCGGAGTAACAAAACATAGGAGGCCGAACAAATGGCAAAGAGAAGTCACCCACGACGTGGAAGCATGGCATTTAGCCCGCGTAAGCGGTCAGCACGCCATTTTGGACATGTCAAGTCGTGGCCAGAAACCGATGCGAGTGAGGTCCGTGTACAGGGATTTGCAGGCTGGAAGGCAGGCATGACCCACATCATGGCTCGTGATATGAACCCTAAATCGAACAGCGCAGGACAGGAAGTAAGAATTCCAGTTACTGTTGTGGAAGTACCAAAAATGCGTGTACTTGGTGTACGTGGTTATTCCATGACACCTT
>JABIGM010000012.1 GCA_018650165.1 Methanobacteriota archaeon | reverse complement strand
GACAGTAGACCTTGGCAGTGATTCAAAAGGGACATATGAGTGTCCATATTGCAATGAGGATTTTGAATACTTCAGTTCGGTTTTCCCACCTATGGGCAAGTACGATTCCTCGTCCCCCAGAAAAAACCATAGACAAATCATATCGGAAATTGAATCGGGAGATATCACTCCTGACTTTGTGATTCATGAAAGTACGTTGATAATTCCTTGGTATGAGAGGATTATAGGGCTACTAGTATCGATTTTGTTCATTCCTATAATTGTAGGACTTGTTTTCATTTATAACATCTTAGAAAATGGAATCACAACTCAAAGATCGCTCTATAAGACTGTATTTATTTCAGAGTTTGATTTAGTTTTATCATATAGGATAGATAATGGCGAGACTGTAGATTTGAAATATTTTGTTATTGAAAATAATACAAAAATTGAGAATAAATCCACCTATTCAGATGGGAGTGTAGGTGGGGGTGCACGCGTGACAATAATCACTCCAGGGGGTGGGGGCGGATTTGCATTCGCTTGGGACACAAATGGAGGAGGAAAGAATATGTCATATTGGAAAGAATTTGCTCAATATAGGAATCTCCAATACATCAAGAATTAATAATCAAACAAAATACGAAGCACTAACAAAATGATTCGGATAAGTTGTAAGGGGTCATCCGAAAACCCTTTGCGTTTTGTTTTCTGATACAAAGGGGATTCAGTCCCCCAGTACACTCCCTAGCGAGCAAACCGACTCACGCAAAACCCATCCGAATATTCAAGCTTCATCTGCTGAATCTTTAGAATAAGTCCAGACATTAGTTGTGATGTAGAGTAGAATGTATATTTTGCCAAAGTCCCAGATCAGGAACGGATAAGTTGCAATCATAAATGAGTTATAGAATGTTAATTCGTAAAACTCAGCAAGCCATAAAGTTCCAAAGAGATATACAGGAATCATTGCCAAAATCCAACAGACCATTTGCGCTTTCAGGTCAGGTGTACCTGCATCTCTTGACCGCTGTAGCCCCTCTGCAACCAAAGCCGAAGCCAACGGGAATGCCAGTAAATAACCCCCGGAAGCAATTAATCTCCCATCGGAGAATAATTGACTACCTCCCTCTGCAAGGACAGGGGCTCCAACTGCCGCCATTACAAGATATAGGAAACCTGAAGCAAATGCATCGTTTCTGCGAAGGTATACTCCTGTGGCTAAAACCGCAAAGGTTTGGAAAGTGTAGGGGATTGGAGTCCATGGCACGATGAATGAAATTTGTGCACACAAAGCCGTTAGTCCTGCAAAGAATACAATTGAGACTATTCTTTCTTGAGTCGTAATCTCATCTGAACTCAAATCCAAGTGCCATTGTTGCGGTTTATTCCAAGATATGCCATTGAACATATTTGCGCCAAAATTAGAGAATATATAGTGGTTTAGGATTAGGTTAGAAAGAGTTAGCACAGGTTAGACTCATCCTACACGGCAATCACATAGTGGATATCTTATGAAAAGACAAACATCTCTAATTCTGTGTTTCAAACCCGAGTTACAAACATGATTTGCTGTGGCTGAGCTGGCCTGTCGCCGGGAAGAGTTCTACACTTCTCGATAGCGGTGACAATATCCATTCCTGCAACAACCTTGCCAAAGACCGGATGCTTCGAATTTCCGGGGCTCCACCAATCTAAGAAAGAATTGTCAACTGTGTTAATGAAAAATTGAGATCCACCACTGTTTGGTCCAGCATTTGCCATGCTCAATGTACCTGGTTCATTTGAGAACTTTGCATTGTCTAAATGTTCATCTGCGATTTTATATCCAGGGTCGCCAGTTCCACACCGAGGACTGTTTGGGTCTCTGCTGTTTGGGCAACCACCTTGAAGCATAAATCCTTGAATAACACGGTGGAAATGAAGGCCATTATAGTAACCCTTGTCTACTAAATCAAGAAAATTTCCTGCTGTAATTGGCATACTATCAGTGAATAGTTCAATGGTAATATCGCCGGCGCTAGTCTGCATCAATACGTTCGTCATATTACCTGCTGAGCACCGATTACTCATGACCTTTTGCAGTCACGGACTAGTAATCATCGACAGAATCACAGAAGTACGGCCAGGCTGTATTTCCAACTTCAGACCGCCAAGAGCTAGATCCGTAGTATGCATCTTCATGGATGCCGGCAAAACATGCGCCATCATCAAGGGAAGTATAATCTCCATCTAGAGTTACAGAAGTCATTAGGACAAACCATACATCTCCGTTTATCTGATTCCGAACTTCGACCTCCATTGTAGACCAATCACTACTATCTGATTCGTATTCGATCGTGGCGTATGGCCAATCGTATTCTACATGCACGGAGGTAAGTTCCATCTCTTCAATAAATTGGTCATTCGAGAATTCCAAATCACCATCATGAGTCTCGAGTTCCCAATCCCCCTCACTATCATACCATTTGACTCCAGTAACCCTACTATCTACCTCTCCGCTCCATGTATACGGTGAAGACGCTAAGGAAGAGGCCCATACATACAGCACCCCTGCTAGAATAATCCCAACAACGGCAATTACGGCAACAATTACAACTACATTTACGCCTCCGCCACCGCCACCGCCACTGCTTGTAAATTGCGTACTTACATATTGATTCTGTGGAACTTGATACTGTTGTTGAGGTATAGTTTGGGTGTGGGTTTGATAAGATGGCTGGGGTGAATAATGCGGTATATCTGGCTGTTGTACTTCTTGGCCAGAACTAGGTAACATGGTTGAACAATGCGGGCATGCATTCCATTGAGGCTCGACTCGTTGACCACAAGCATGGCAAAAGGACATGATGAGAAATTATGATTGAAGTATTAAATTATTTTGTTAAGCAACTCAAAAGTGCCTTTCACCAATTCTGCGATCTCAAAGACACTCTCGCCAATACAAGAAGCAAGAATCCAATAATCCATGCTAATTTCCCCCATCCGGGTGCCCATTTTGGTTTGCCATCATCGATTATACCATGTGCATGAAATGGATTGTTAAATCCTGCTTGTTCACTTTGAATCGGTTTTTGAATAATATTCGGAGGAGAAAACGAGGGTTGAATCTGTGTAGTTTTATCCGGGTGGTAAATTTTAGCAACACAGTGCGGGCAAGTTGCCCAACTCTCATCGACCTGCTTACCACATTCTCTACAAAACAAAAACGTTCACCATTCACTGATTAATCCAAGGGCGGAAATGCTGGTCGGCATATGCCCTAGCTTGTTCTGCATTGTATCCCGCAGCATGCAATTGCTGCTCATATTGCAACTGTTCGGCAGTGATACTCGGATCTGATGCTACCATTCCAGCAACCGGTTGATTGAATGCTGCATTAGCGAACGAATCATCAACAACTTGGTCTCCAGAACGCCCCTTGCGAACGATTAGCAAAGTCAGGAGAATGATGATTAGAACTCCGCCACCAATTCCTCCCATCATAACAATATCGAGTCCGCTTTCGGCAGAATCTTCTGTACTGGTACCATCTTCGGTGTCGTCGCTTCCGTCACCAGAACCTCCGTCACCAGAGCCTCCATCACCAGAGCCCCCGTCACCAGAGCCCCCGTCACCAGAGCCTCCATCACCATTGTCTGAAACGTCACAGCCAACATCATCGACAATGTTGATTCCTCCAACAGTATCGGGACATTCATCGAGTGAATCTACAACGCCATCTCCATCAGTATCAACTTCACAACCGTTTTCATCGACTGTTACATTTGCAGGCGACTCCAAACAATCATCATCTGAATTTTGAACACCATCACCATCGGTATCAACGAATGGAGGAGGGCAACCATCGCCATTTTCTCCATTTTCAACACCATAGACGCCAGGACACTGATCGCCTAGGAATCCACTACTGTTGTCTCCAAAACCATCTTCATCTGCGTCAACCCATTGACTTTCATCAAGCGGTGAAAAATCATTGAGGTTAGACCAACCATCGCCATCTAAGTCAGCGCATCCATAGCGGTCGCCCCAACTTTCACCGTATTTGTCAGGACAATCATCTACAATGCCGTCTCCAGTATCTGTTGTATTGTATCCGTCACGGTCAACATCATTTGCCCATAATTCGTCTTCGTTTTGAATAGTGAAATTTTCTCCAGTCAATTCATTGTTCAATAGATCAAGCTCAAGTATTGCTCCATCCATATTTATCATAACTTTACAAGTATAGATGCCAGAAGCGGTACTTGCATTAATGAAAGTCGACGAAGCTCTCTCCAAAACCAACTGTCCGTATGTTGCATAAGTTCCGAGGGAAGAAGAGTCAATTTCTTCAACCATCATTCCTTGAGAATCTATCAATTCAAGGGTCCAAGAGAAATCTCCAACCGCAGGCCCGCGCATATTATGAATTTCAAACGAGTAAAATAATTCTTCATTACTAATCATTTCAGAACCACACGATAGATTGCTAATTGCAAGGTCTGCCGGAGCAGGAGCCATAGATGAGATTGAGAGGTTATAGTAACCTTCTCCGCCTACTGAATCAACCACCAAAGTGAATGTTCCATCCATTCCTTCGTGCACCGAATCGCCCATGGAGGACCATGCGGTTCCATTCCATCCAGTAATCATTGCACCATTTCCATCATACAAACTTGTAGTGAAGAGAGAGCCAGCATCAGGCATGAACGTTACATCGATATTGTTCTTATCTTCAAGATTAAACTGATATGCATCTGAATTATCCTGTCCATCGAGACATCCCTGTCCATTAACAGAGGGGTTTGCTCCCAAAATCATAGCATTGGATAAATCGGTTCCAGCATCTGTACCGGTTCCAGCATCTGAATGTCCGACGCAAGAGAATGGAGCAACATAGCCAGCAGGTTCGCCTACTAATAATCTGTAAGTACCCGCTCCTCCGCTCTCCCAGAAAGATGTAGAACGATTGACCATGATTGTGTAAACGCCTGCGACACCATCAAATGAGGTCCCAATAGTTGTAACCTCACTATCTGCAAACCATCCCAAATCAGAATCAACCTCTGCGCCATTTGCATCTACGATTGCTAGATTGACCGCTCCAGAAGGCGGGTCAACAAGTGTCAAATTCATATTTTGTCCAGCCCCAAGCGTGATGGTATAGTAGTCGCCCATATCATTAGAATCAATACAGCCACGATACTCTGCATCAGCATAATTCCCTAAGTCGAAAGCGCTACTCGTGCTGTTACCAGCATCTCCACCTAGACCACCATCGTTTTGTGTAGCACAACTTGTTTCAGCATTGCCAATTGAGAATTGTCCTGTTCTGGCCTGCTGGTTGTTTTCTTCATCACGTTCAAGCACAAGGTCATCCTGGTCAACTACGACATAGAGGTTGTAGTCTCCTTCAACGATATCAAGAGGGATTGTAGATGGGATTGTAACACTTGTATTGGTGTCAAATGGAATGCCATTTGTAGAGATGGAACCGATTTCATGGTCATACCAATCTACACCGGTGTTCACAGATAAAACCGTAATTAATTCCACATTAGAAACGCCATCTACCGTTCCAACATTTTCTAGGATGGCTGTGACATCAAATGAATCTCCTGCCTGTCCACTTCCAGCACTTGTGATCGTATCAATAGTGTAATCTGGAGCGGGAATACTTTGGTTAGTCCATACATCAAGTGTGTAGTTTGAGACGCCAGAAAAGTGACTCACATTAACATAATAAGTTCCTGCAGTCCCCTCATAATCTGTTAGTTTAGCAGTAGCGACCTCTGGATAGGAGGCAGTAAAGCCCCTGTCAACTTCTGAGCCATTGGAGTAGTGAATGAATATATCCAAATCCGATGCATTATCCTCTGCATCTAATGAAATCTCGATAAAGTATCCAGCAGGAACATCAAATGCAAAAATGTCGTCACCATCTGCTCCATCCATACACCCTGTGTAGGTGGCCGTTACGTTATTTCCCATGTTGGTGGCATTTGCAGTATCGCCTGCGGCATCAGCCCCTAATCCTCCATCGTTTTGAGTACCACCCATTAAATCATTACAATCATTTCCAACTACCATTTGTAGAGACGAAATCATGTCATTATTCGTTGCGTCACTTTCAGTGACATTACCATATCCATCAGCCCAAACTATCCAATAATACGAATCGTTCGTGAGGTTGGCAGGTAATGAAATACTCATCGATGTAGTACGATTAGCCCCTGCTGCAAGATCGGTTTCTTTGGACACATCATCAAGAATCAGGTCAAATTGATCGTATGTTGTATCTGTTGAAAGGATGAAGAATACATCAAATGCACCTGTTGTTGCAGATGAGTTATTTGCTAAATTGTCAACAGTATAGTTGACATTTACAGTATCTCCAGCCTGTGCTTTTAGTGGCGCATCGATATATGAAATTGTCATATCAGGACGGGGGACAGTATTGTTAGTCCAAACGCGAAGAGTGTAAGATCCATCGCCTGAATATGCATAGATGTAGACATAGAATGTTGTAGCCTGACCAGATAGGTTAGTTCCAGCGGTTGTTACTTTCTCAAGAGGGTCATTGTAAATCGAACTATCGTATGCAACAGTTAGTGCCGCATC
Organism: Methanobacteriota archaeon; assembly: GCA_018650165.1. GTDB lineage: Archaea > Thermoplasmatota > Poseidoniia > Poseidoniales > Poseidoniaceae > MGIIa-K1. The sequence goes on along the minus strand of JABIGM010000012.1, from coordinate 43,983 downwards.
GGTGATGTAAAGGTCGAAATCAGCGCCGGTTGGAACAACTAATTCGATATCAACATCCTTGCCGGCAGTTGTAGTAATGCTGTAAAGATCTTCAGCATCATTTGCATCAACACAGCCAGTAACTCCATTAGGGCCATTGTTTGGATTAGAACCTAGGCTCTTAGCCGTTGCACTTGTGTTTCCAGTATCACCAGCAGTACCTCCATCGGTTTGAACTGCATTACACGGGGCGCGACCGCTTGCACCGGCATCAATCCGTTGTCCTACATCGTCAAATGTATGAATCGGGATATCCAAAAACCGAGCCTCTTCTTCGCTCTTCCCATCTTCCAGACTCTTGTCCAAACCCGCAGAAGCAAGGGGGGTAAAACACATCATTAGCATCAGGCTGGAAAGAAGCAAAGTACGTGTACGCATGGCTCTCAACACCCTTCCGTGTCACTAGTCCGCTATGAAAGTACGGTTTTGCAATGGTGTGTCAAAAATTACAAGATTCAATGATTACGAGGTGCTGCGGCGTTAACAGCTTCAGAAACGCCTGCGGCGTAACGCTTGAAGTTTTCATTAAACATAGATGCTAACTTGTCTGCAGTTAGGTCGTAAGCATCACCATTTGCCCATGTTTGTTTTGGAATCAAAACTTCTGAAGGAACTCCAAGGCAAGATGTTGGAATTTCAAATCCAAATCTTTCATCAGTTACGTACTCTACATTATCCAATTCACCGTCAAGCGCAGCATTTAGCATTGCACGGGTGTATTTTATTTTCATCCTATTGCCTACGCCGTATGCACCACCGGACCAGCCGGTATTGATCAGCCATGCAGTCGAGCCATGCTCGGCCATTTTTGCTGATAACAAATCTGCATAAACACCGGGGTGCATCGGCATGAAAGGCTCACCAAAGCAAGCAGAGAAAGTAGCCTGAGGTTCAGTTACACCGATTTCAGTACCTGCGACCTTTGCAGTATATCCAGAAATAAAGTGGTAAGCCGCTTGGGAGGGTGTCAATCTGCTAATAGGGGGCAATACTCCGAACGCATCACAAGTGAGAAAAATTACATTTTGCGGATGTCCCCCCTTACTGTCCATTGTTCGATTATCAATGAATTCAATAGGGTACGAGCCGCGCGTATTCTGAGTCTTACTTGTGTCAAAGAAATCAGGCACTCCTTCAGAATCCACTACTATATTTTCGAGAACAGTGCCTTTCTGTCGTGTGGTCCCGAAAATTTCAGGTTCATCATCTTCTGACAGATTGATCAATTTTGCGTAGCATCCGCCTTCGAAATTGAATACACCATTTGTTCCCCAGCCATGTTCATCATCTCCGATAAGAGCGCGTTTAGGATCTGCGGATAATGTTGTTTTACCAGTCCCAGACAGCCCGAAGAAAATTGCAGTATTTTCGCCAGTAGTATTGGCAGAGCAATGCATTGGAAGAATACCTTTCTTGGGCAGAATAAGATTCATCACACTAAAGATTGATTTTTTAATTTCACCAGCATATCTAGTACCGCCAATGATTACTTCTCCAGCAGCATAGTTTACAACAACAAAACACTGTGAATTCAAATCTTCATCAACTGCTTCAAAGTGAGGGGCGTGGTAAACTGTAAATTGTGGTGTATGCGATTCTAATTGTTCGGTAGTAGGACGAACAAACATATTGCGAGCGAATGCATTGTGCCACGCGTTTTGGTTGATGATTCGAATAGGCAATGCTTCACTTTCTTCTGCGCCACAGTATAAATCTTGTACGAATAAATCCTCTTTTGCAGAAAGGTAATCGATTACTTGAAGCTTTAATCTATCAAAAACAACCTTGTCGGTTGAGATGTTTACATCGCCCCAATTTACATCTTGATTTGTACTAGGTTCGTCAACAATAAATTTGTCATTTGGCGAACGGCCAGTTCTCTCTCCAGTTTCAGTTACGAGGGCTCCATGATTCGATAGAAAACCCTCCTTTCTTTCCACTGCTAAATCGATAAGAGTGATGTTATCGAGATTCCAATGGACAGTTGCGTTTGTGGAAATGCCGCTTTCAGATAGGTCACCCGACGGGGTACCCACAGTGGTCGCCATGCAACGGCGACCCGCGGGACCTCTTTGTCCCTTGCGGTGTGAAAGTATCCTCTCAACACCCCAATTAACCGAATTACAGGTCGGCGAGGGGAGATATTGAAAGCCATTATCGAAGGGTGAGGGTTTGTATGGTGAAGGAGTCCGAGGATGAAATCATCTCCAAGCGCAAATTCCAGAAGGGTTCTGGAGTGGACTTGGGGAGTTTCTTAATCGATTCAGAACCTAAAACAGATGTTCCAGTTGAAAATTTAGAAATCGAAGATAACTCCAAAGAAGAAGTTGATATTGCGATTGGCGAGATAGCTGAAATATTTACTCGCGGAGATGCCCCTAGCAGAATAAATCGGGATGGGACTGTGGATGAACCGCCAGAAATTGATAGCGTAACCGAATACGCTATCGAAGGAGAAAAAAGAATTCACTTTGGATTAATGATCTCAATGATTGTGGTTTGGTCTGCAATCGGTGCAATAGTCGGTACAACCCTCGGACCTACTCTTTCAGCGATTGGTCTACTTGCAATGGCAGGCTTTGGAATTTGGCTAGGGGAGGTTTGGATTCCAAAGAACAGTATGCATATTCTTGGAGTAACATGGGTAATTATTTCCATGAAACTATTGTATGGTTTGGCAATTTCAATGTACTCGTGGGACTGGATAACTCAGACCGAATTAGGTGTTGGATTATTGGGATTGGTTACTGTAAATATTTTCATAGCTCAACACCACAATGAAGACGCTATTGCTGCCCAGGCAACACTGGTATTACTTGCAATAGGTTCTGCAGCAGGAGGCCCTTATGGCCAAGAAGGCGTAGCTGCTATGATTGGTTTGGGAACGTTATTGCTGCATGCTCTCGCATATCTGCGCAAGTCTGGTAACCTCGCCTCGCTAGGAATTGCAGTATCATATCTGTGGATTGGTTTGCATGCAATTAGTAATAATTGGATATTATTTGGTATAGAGATAAAGCCATTTGAAGACGAATTGTTACTATTCTTATTGATGTTCGCAGTAACTGGGATTAATGCAATTACAGCCACAAGATTTGCTAAAGCCGAAAATTGGTTTTCATCTGCATTCAATGCAATGGGACTAGGCAAACCGGGGCTATGGTCAGTTTCTGTTGGATTAGGAATGTTCGGGGCTCTACTAGCAATTGCTTCACACCGCCTAGAAACAGGATATGCAATCGCTCAACTGATATTGTTAATTTCAGCATTTGGACCTTCTTACCTCGTAGTTAGGGGCGAGGATTGGAATCGATTACAACGTTATGCTCTGTGGCCAGCACCCTTGCTGTTAGCAATTCTTATCCTAATGGTAAGAGGGATCATCGAACCGCCATTCTCTGAACCCTGGGCAGTATATGCAGTATTCAGTGCCTCGCTTACCACATTCGCTTTACTGAATCACCAACATGCAGTTTCCGACCATGTCCTATGGATTGGCTCAATTGTAATGGTAATATTACTGACTTTATTGATAAACGCGGAAGAAGCAACATGGGCGCGCAATTTACTGGTATGCCAAGCAATAGTTTGGGTTGGCCTTTCATGGCTTGCTATTCAAAGAAATTCACCTTCCTTGGCAGGTACTGCAACTCTTGCCCCATGGATATGGTTACTATTATTCGCAAGTAATATTGAAGATAGACTAATTTCAGTCGATTTAATTCCAATCAATATAGCGGAATTCGATTTAACAATCTACATGTTGTTACTAATCGCAATCCAAATCCCGCTTAATTTGAAATTAGGAGATACGGGTGTAAATCTCGCTGGTCGCTTAGCAGGGCTGTCCGAATTGAGTGCACGAATGCGCGATAGTGGAATGATGAGGCTCTGGAATATCAGTTTCATAACAGTCCTTGGTACAATTCTATTTCTGACACACCCTGGTATAATTCCTTCATATGGCCTATTGCTAATAATGGGGGTTCTATTGCTTTCACACGCATTGATTATGCGATTTGACAAGCACCAAGGCAACCCCCGTACTATCCTTGTATCATGGGCCATAGCGGCATTAATTCTTCAGTGGAGATTTGGTTTTGGTGCATTTTGGGTGACTATTCTTGGAATATCATCTGTGCTAATTGTTCGTTGGTCTGAAGAAAATGCATTACGCCTTTCAAAGGGCGAGGTAATTACTTCAGACACCTTGATGCCTGGAAAATTGATCACAATAACACTTGGTTTTATTTCTGTAATGATGATGCTAATTGGCCTTGATGAACCAGTTAATACATTTTTAACAGATAGTGAAAATTTACCGAGCGGCGTTGAAAATCTAAGATATGCAGGGATTGCAAGTATGGCAACTCTGGGTGGGTTATACCTGCCCCGTGCCTCGAAATTAGATAGACTATTACCGTCTGCAATTGCGAGTATTGCAGTATTAGTCACTGTGGGTTTAGCGGCAAATAGTTTCGAGGATTTCCCAACGATTGCTCTTACTGGTGCGAGTTTCGTAATCACAGGAGCGTGGCTAGCAGCCCAAGGTGAAATTAGGTCACGCTTGCGCCAAGTATCACAGAGAGAAGAAAGAATCGCGAAGCACCTTGTAAGAGCGGAACTCAAAGCAGAAATAACTGCCCAACAAGATGAATCCTCACATATTCGAATGATTGATACTGAATTATTACAATTATCCGAAGCGCAAAAGAAACGTTCCCGCCGTCGCTCTTCATCGGGAGAATATGATTTAATTGTTGGAGATATTAACCACAAACCAATCATTGTAATTTCGTTCATTTCAGTGACTTTACTAATTGGAGTATTCTTTTCTTGGACTTCAGGGTCATCATTATTGGCAATTGCAATGGCTTCTTTCATCTCGGTATTGTTCATCGGAATTTCACGTTGGAGGGCAGAACAAGTCAATCTCCAGCTCCCCGACATCATGGGTATTGAATCACCAATAGCGGTAACGATGGCTGGCTTAACTTTGATTCAAATAGCAGGACGCTTAGGAGATTCAAGTGTGGAATTAGTAGACCAATGGGAAGTATTGGTCCTTCTTGGCTCTTTGATAATACTTGCCGGGATATCATTGGTTGGAAGAAAGGATTTAGGCCTCAGAATCCCATCAGCACTAGAAGGAATTGTTCTGCTAGTGTTGGTTTCTAGGTTGCTCACTACCCTGATGGGAGTAGACAGACTCCAACTTATTCCAAATCTTAGTAATGAACTAAAATGGGTAGTTCCAGTTTGGGGCTTGGAAGTATTCTTAATCGGCGCAGTGCTACTGTTCAATTGGGTAGAATCCGAGAGAATAAAAAGAAATTTGGAAGATCATAGAGGCGCGGCAGGTAGATTTGCTTGGGCGGCAATGGTGATTGTAATTTCATTCGGCCCTGCAGGGATATTGGCCTGTGGTCTTGCTCTTTTCAATGCGATTAAGTGGGCGCAACCGGCGATACCTGTGGGCTTAGCATTGTTCTTGCCAATTAGTTGGAACGCCTTAGGGGATTGGATAGAATTACTCGATGAAACCACCGCACTGTTCATGATTGCAATAGGAATTATCGGACTGGCATCCGCTGTGATTTGTGTAATCTACCGCAAAGAGATATGGACTCCTGCAGGACTTTGGATTGGCCATTTACTTATTCCAACAGGAGCGTTTGGTCATTATGAACAAACAACTGTGTTGATGATGGTATTAGTTCTAGCAGTTTCTACAACTTCTTGGATGATTGGAGTGATAACTCTTCGAAGAGCATGGCGAATCATTGGAGCAATAGACCTTGTAATTGCGTGGATTATTGCTGGAGTTCTATTGCTTGCGGGAGCTACAGAAATGATGATTCTAATCATGCTATTAGCAACCGCAATATTACTCGGATTGGTTACCTGGCTTGGACAGAAGTATGAATCAGAAATCTCCAATACTTAATCGATTAGAGAATGTTGTAAACTTGCCACTATCTGTTTTACAGCTTCAAGAGGAACGGTATTATCGATTCCAGGGGCCAGCCTCAAAGAAACATTGGTTTTGGCTTGAGTACCAGAATTTCGAACACCGATCGAGATGCCCTCGGTTTCTAACAACATCAAATTAGCTTCACCAACAAGACCGCCTCTCTGCATTTCACCTAATTTTAGAACTGCGATATGTTCAACACTATCTGCTAATTCATTACTACCGGTCCAACGAGATCTTATGGTATCTTTAATTGAAATTCTACGTTTGAAACCTCTTTCAAAGGGAGCCGACTTCTCTTCACAAGCCATTGCACATAGAACCGCAAACAAACTTGCAACCCCATCGCCCACAAGACAGCGACCACCCTTGGGGTGTGGTGCAGACATTACTAGGTGACCTGAATCTTCAACTCCGAGTACTTGCCTATCATCATTCTTTAGCGTCTGTGCTAGCCATCTGTCTCCAACAGCAGTCTGAGAATACTCAACCTTCGCTTCAAGTCTATCTAAGGAAGTTGAGAGTGCGAGGTCGGATTCAATACTGGCGGCCAAGTGCCAATTTCCTTTTGCTGAGCGTAAGATGTGGTCTGCCATTTCATCACCATCAATAACGCGGCAACCATTTTCAGTTGATTCTATCAATAAACACCTATCGCCATCGCCATCTAATGCAGCCGCAATAATTTCTCCACTAGGTCTTCTGCTAAGCGAATTGATTAGTACATGCGAGTCCCGTTTTGCCTCTTCCCAAGTCCACGAATCACTTGGCGATAATTCTCCAGCACCACAATTCTCGTTTAGTGCAGCGGCTTTGCTAGAAACCTCTTGTGCAGTAATTCCGTGTTGGCCCAAAATTCCATCAAGCCAATTTGTTGCAGCTCCTTTAGATGAATCAATCATAATCTTATTTTGGCGTGGAGGAGAAAACATTCCGGAATACTCTGCAAGTCTTACAACTAGGAGTTCTTGGTGCGCCTTATCGGCATCAAAGGTAGAATCAGCATGTGACATTTCTTCTTGATGGGTTTGGTCAACTTCACGTTCTTCCGCAGCCAACTGAATAATTAATTCAGAAATCATTTTTTCTTTTTCCGGACTCGTTTTGAAACCATGGGAATCAAACACTTTGATTCCGGAATCTGAAACTGGGTTATGACTTGCCGTAATCATGCACCCAAGTGCCGAACCGGTTTCGAGTAATGCATTATGCAAGGCAGGCGTTGCACAAATACCTCCGTGGACAACCCTACATCCACCAAGATGCAAGCCCATTGTAAGTGATGCAACCAATTCAGGATTTGCAGGGCGTTCATCCCAGCCTACGATTATCTGAGAATTGTAATCTATGGTTTTGGCCAACGCCTCTCCAATTAATCGCATTAGACGAGGGGAAATCAAACGCTTTTCCAATAAATCAGCAATAGCGACTTCATCATTGACGGGAGATGTTGCAACTTCTCCACGTATTCCATCGGTGCCAAACAGCATCGTATCACCCTATTTTAGAATCAGAATCGTAGATGCCCGTAACTGTGGAATTAGGAGATACCATGCACCTAGCGCCCAGAACTACTCCTGGGTTTGTTACAGCATTACAACCAAGTTGAGAGTTTTCTCCAATAATTGCTCCGAATTTCCTAAGGCCAGTAGCCGTTCTTTCACCGTTTATTTTCACATGAACTTCTTTGCCATCATTTCGTAAATTAGAGAGTTTCACACCAGCGCCTAGGTTTACATTTGGACCCAAAACCGAATCACCAACATAGTTGAAATGAGGCGCTTTAGATCCCGGAAGTAGAACACTGTGCTTGGTTTCACTAGCGTGGCCAACAAGAGAATTTGCACAAATCCAAGAATACTCTCTGATGTAAGCGCCATGTCGAATAATTGCATTTGGGCCAATGTAGGATGGCCCGATGATATGCACGCCGGTTTCAATCTTAGCTGTAGAGTCAATATGTACAGGACCTTTCGATGAATCAATACTGACGCCTTCTCTTTCTAGTGAGCCGACATCAGATAGCATATCTTCCATCTGCCCTTTTAGAGTCGGTAAAATCGACCAAACCGGGCCACTAGGGAAACAAGGTTGCCTCCCCACAGACTCATCTAATGACGGCCAGAGTACTTCCGCGACAGGTGCGCTCATCACCCACCCCATACTATGCAGCGATTTGACCTTTTCATGCAGCCCTGTATATTCTCTTACCCGTAGAACGGTCAAGAGTGAATCCCACATGATTCTTTAGATAACGAGGAATGAAGAATCCTACTTTACGGGATGTAAGGCCGTGGTTGCGCATTCGGCGCGTGTTAGATAGATAATCTACAATATCTGCTGCAGAGCACCCAGGGTTTGCAGAAACATACTCTATGATCTCTACTTTCAGTCTCTCTAATCGTGCAACCTTTTGCGAACCGTTTCCATTCATGGTATATTGTAGGGTTACAAACTATATCTTTTGCAAGCGGGATTGCCCCGGGGCCCACAATTTCCGACTTAACTCACTGGACATCTAGCATATCCGACCATTTGAACGATGACCCTCTTCGAAACATCTTCTCATGGAATTCAGTTTGAGCAAAATGAGAACATCGATTGACTCGCCCTCGACTATTATAGCAGCCAGTGCGAGTGTTAATCGGTACAATCAGAGTGGACAAATCAAGAGATGGACCATTTGATTCTGGGATTTCAATATCAACTTCCTCATTGATACCATCCCATGAAATTTGTTCAAATAATGGCGAAGATAATTCCAAATCATTTTCTAAACGAATAATACCTTCAGCTAGTTTTTTTGGAGCCCAAGTGTTCGGTTTGGAACCATCGAGCCATTGCACCATCCGTTTCATATCAGCAGGCTCTACTAAGGTAATGAAAGACCGTTCCCACCACCCCGGCGAGCGAACAATAGTCACATGGTGTATTCCAGGAACGACGTCCCGTGAATCTAAATTATCAGCCCATGTTCTACAAATATTTTCTAGCCTGACAGGAATTATCGGCATCTCCGGTGCCATAATATCGCATAAACGGTAGGGATTTGCAAGTTCACCAGCAATCAGTAGCGGCCTTCTCTTTTCCAAATTAATTACATCAGAAACCTTGGAGCCATCTTCTAGCGAATGTGAACCAATATATGTCTTCAAACCTTCTAAGTCAATAGATTCACTTTCTGGCATTGGGGGGGCGGAAAGCGCCTTTATTTCACGATTAGAGAACAGCATTGGCCTCGTAGGTAGCGGCAAAGGGGAATTCCCTGGGGGATTGGGCCACAGCCTTGGAGAGGATGACATAGTTTTCCCACCCGGGGTTTGCTGTTGAAATTATCTCAGAGAATGTATCGAGGCAAGTGTCTTGCTACAATACTTGGAGATACGGTTCCAACAATTGCTCCTTCGTTATCAGTGACTGCTAATTGGTTCAAATCATGTGTTAGCATCAAAGCAGCTGCTTTGAGGAGAGGTGTATTTTCTTTCATCGTAAATGATTTTTGAGTAATCAATTGCCGAGCTGGAATCGTATGCATCCATGCAATATCACGGTTAACAGTCTTCCTCGCAATCACTTTCAATACATCAACAGCATGTATCCGCCCAATAGGGACGCGTTCTGTATTTACAATGAATAAGTGATCCAAATTCATTCTAGTGATTCGGTCAAGGGCGTCGGCTACCGACGCATCCCTTCCTAGAACATTAGGCGAACTCATTACTTGGCTACAAGTCAATAGGCGAATAGCCTTCGAGTTATCGGACTTTGTAGAATGTCGGGTTTTGCTTTGGGGCAATATTACTCCTCCGTATTTGCCCGCCCTCTACTCAACCTATTTGAACCCATCAAGTAAATGATGCGACAAAATGACTTTATTTCGGAAAACAAACCCCGCAATATAGATGATAAATAACCTATCTTTACACTTAGGTGGAACCTAGTCCCCTGATTATGACGGGGCATCCCCTCTTGATGCGTATAAAACGAACCTTCAATGGGAAAGAGGACCCGAGGAGTAAATATGGCACTACCCGGAGATGTACTGGCTCGTCTAGCAAGCCTATCAGGCTACGACCAAATGTTAGAGATGGACACAATCAGTCGTACTCACGGAGTAGGATTGGCAGAAATCGAATCCGAGTTAGCACAATACAAGATGGCGGGGGCCACTCCTGTAGCAAACCCTGCACCGGCTTCTTTGGAAGACGAATTTGTACCAGGGGCATACAAGGATGTTATTGATTTGGACCACGCTCTGCCCATGAATGCCGGACCGCAATATATCGATAATGCCGAACAATATCGAATGAAATACAATCCTTCACAAGAAGGTGCATCCAACCAATCACAAGTACGTCAAGCCATTATTTGCCCGGCTTGCTCTTCTCCATTAGGGATCCCAGATGTCCGTCCAATCAAAGTGACATGCCCTCAATGCATGCACGAAGCGATTTTCCACTCGTGATTATATTCCCCAATAGTGGTCGCCTTGGGCTTGTCGAGCCTGTACAGCACGGACGATTGTGGTTGTAACCCATAGTACTGCAATCCACATCAGCGGTTCTAACATAACATTCCAGATACCTTGGACAGAGAATTCATAATCGCCGCCAGTCAGTACATCAATAGCAATCAATAGACCTTGGTCAAGGAATGAATAAACAACCATTCCGAATACCGCTAGAATAATCAATCTACCAGAGAAAGAGCCTTTCTTCAAGCGTAATAACATGAATCCGGCAGTAGATGTTAGGAATGCAATAACAATCCAAGCTAAGGCAGAATGTACTACTGCGATCCAAACAACAGAATAATTTGTTGTTGCTTCTAGTTCCAGATATTTGTCATATCCCGTGGCTACAGCAAATATTGCACTGAACACAGTGGTTGTCCAAAGTAAGGATGTAAACATCGCAGCGTCTGCATTTTCTCGCATCTCTTGAGCAACCCTGCTAACAGTTGCTTCAATACCAAGTCCTTTCGATAATATGAACAGTCCAAGTATTAGGGGTAGAGAACCAATTACAACTCCGCCTAAGGTATCTGGAAGCATTACTCCAAGTCCAAAAATCGCCATGATTGCGCCAAGTGGGACGAGCATCTTAGCACGCCATTTCGGGTCCTCAAGCGCCTTTACAATGTAGTAATATGTTCCCTCAATGCCCTTGGATTGCTTGACAATAATTTTTTGGACATGGTCGATTCTAACTTGGCTTTGAATAATCGGTAAAACCGATTCGTCTTCAGCACCATCAGTAACAAGTATCGCTTGGTCCGGTTGGAATTCAGTCACAATTTCTTCTAGTTGAGCAGCGATTGCTCTATCCGAGCGAACGCCAACCTTTTCGTCACCAGTAAGAATTGCAATTTCGACTTCGTCGGTCTCGGAATTGGACTCAACCAGGTTATCGTGTTGATGAAGAGCGCCCAGTATAGCATTAGTATCGCTTTCTTCAGGGTCGGCAATACCGAGCCTTAACGCTGCGGTTAACACCGGTTTTCGGCCAACTACGGGCCCGCGGATTGCCGTTTTCATACCAAGATCATTGTCTCGGTCGACAGTCAATACAAGAGTTCGAGTCATTCTTCACACCCCGGCTACAATAGCGCTGATACGCTTCCTATTCATCAAGCATCGCCCGAATTGGGTGGTATTACATTCACTTCGACACTTTCTTGTTTCTTTCGTCTGCGTTGTTTAGCGCGAATATATTTCAGTGGATGGTCCATCCATGGTTGGTCACACAAACGGTCTTCTCCAGTTCTAACAGCACAGTTGTGATTGACTTTCAATTTTGAGCACCCAGAAGGAGTATACTCTCTCTCGTAAAGGTGGCCTACTTGGTAGGTTGTAGTGCTTTCATTAAAGTCTGGAGCCGCTCTAAAGAAATCAACAGTAGTTTCTGCAGGCAGGCCAATACACCGTGACATTGAACCTAAGAAAACCCGACCAAAATGGTTGACGTTTACGCCTTCCGCAAGTTCTGAAACAGCCTTTCTCATACAGGGCGGCCAATCTTCTTCTCCCGCCCCAATTAGTGCAATTGTTTCTGCCGTACGTGAAGCTACTAAACCACGAATCATACCAACTGGTTCTGATAATCGAATCAGCAAACTTTCATCCATCTTTGCCATTTTTTCAATGGCATCGAGTCTAATGTCGTCCTTCATCCTCTCTCGCAATAGTCTAGCAACTTTACCTTTGGACGAATATTTGTCACCTTCATCAAAGAGAGTAACCCATCCATCTTTGATATCACAATTAGGGAGTCTCCAACGCGAACCAGTAATCCCAGTACATAGTTCGATAAAGTCCGCTAGGCCAATGCGCCACACACCATTTTTATCACATTCAATTTCAGAAATATATGTGCTAGCAATGATTGCGATTGCATCATCTCGGTCAAGTATATGCTGGGCTCTTTCTGCTTCTGCTTGAGCCCATCTAGAAATTAATCTCTCATCTTCACTAGCTCCAACAACTAGTCTAGCATAATAGAACGAAAAGGCTTCTAGTAGCCGCCCTTCCTCTGTATGGATGTCGCCAATTGAAGCAACCTCAACCCCATCCTTACTATCTACTGAATCAACCAACCGAGACCTTGCACGAACACGCGCTCTTTCCATCATTGATCCATCTAGCAATTCATCGATATCGATTTCGTGAGTAGTTGCCATCTTTGCAATCCATTCCTTTGCTTGGGGCAAGAAGGGATATCTTGCAAGTGTGACCTCGTCTTTGAGGTCAGGAATAGAGAATGGCTTGGGCACATTTCCCAATTCTATGGCGTTGCATTTGAACCCTCTCATTCATGTGGGATATCGGGGTGGGGTGAGCCGATGCAACCATTCGTACAAGAGTTGGTTCGCATTCAAGATGAAATTCGTGAGCACTTCGGTTGGAGTCTTGATGCGGATTATGAGAGTGCATTATCGCTCTTGGAATCTTGCAAAAACCCAACACCATCATTACATCTTAAGGGAAAGGTTGCAGTCGTAGGGGCTGCTGCAAATCCAGGGCATATTCCAAAGATACCAACAATAGTTGCAGATGGAGCAATCGGGGCCATAGTAGATTATTCGAAAGTAGTTCTCATTGTGAGCGATGGAGACGGCTCACCTCATATTGAGAAAGCACTCAACAAAGGGATACCAATTATTCTTCATGCGCATGGAGATAATGTAAATGCATGGAAATATATTCTATCCATTGTTGATGAAAATCAACAACTATTGCTAACTCACCAAACACCACATAATATCGAAGGAATGTACAACCCGGGCGGATTTACAGATGGCGATAGAGCCGTATGTATTGCATTTGCATTAGGCGCGACCGAGGTCGAATTAGTGGGATTTTCTACAGACGAAGTAGGTCGCTGGTCTGGCGTGACTGATGAAAAACGAAAACTAATGAAGTTGAAGTGGATGAATGAAGTGTTGAAGTTGCTATCTTTGGAGGCAGGCAAATGAAAAAAAATCACATTTTATGGCTCATTGCCTTGTTTATTGTAAATTCCGGCTGGTACTTCGTCAGTCAACAGAGTGCTAGCCAAGAGATCAATCGCTCAGGTGCTGATTTTTCAGGAGAAAGAGAAGCTAAAATAGGAACTATTATTGGTACTTCAGTAGATTATGAATTGGAGCATTGTTTTGATTCAGTTAACGGAGGAGTATACGAGGCAAGCATCAAAGTAGAATTTGAATCGGTTGTGGTTTACTCATGGAATGGGACAACAGATGATGGTTGCATCACGTTTTCTTCCACATCTGAAGAAGGAACTTTATTGATTACAACAGAACTCGAAGAGGGAGGAGAGACTACTACAACCCTCTACACATGGCCTCTTAAATCAGCCATAATCCCCGGTGCCGTATTATTTTCAATTGGAACTCTAATTGTGGCATATGGCGAAACTTCAGTTCGCACTTTGTTAAGGAAACGATTCGGAAATATCGAAGCAGACGGAAAAGCAATTGCCGGGGAATTAAAACCAAACGAAGCAGAGGTACAGACTTCTCCAATTTGGCAAGAGCCGAAACGCCCCCAATAGTTCAGAGGAAATCAGCAAGACTCATTTGTTTAGCCTTATCATTACTGAATAGGCTTTCAACACTGTCTGCAAGCCACTCTACATTTTGTTTAGTGTAATTATCTACACCATAGGTTTCCATAACGTGTTTTGTAACTTTGATGTATTTCCTTACAGCGCCTTCGGTAACGGTCAATGCTAGATTGCCACCACACATTTCACCCTCTGCCTTTCTAACTCCAAAAGCACTCATGCCTCTGCCGGTTTGAACTTGTGGTTGGATACATTTGGCAGCCAACGGCATTCTACGATATGAGTGTCCACACTTGAGGCATCTGACCTTTTGCCTAGTGAAAGCGACTAGGTTGCCCCTCAAGTCAGGGAGGAAATGTGACCTGATGACACTCGAAGCAACCGTTCGAACGTTCACCCCCCTTAGTCGGTGGCCAAGAGATAATTGTCCATTCATTTTGTCAATCATAGTTTCGAGAGTTTTGTAGGCAGATAATTGTGGGCCCTCAGCCATATTTTTGGTAGAGTGGGTGAACCCTAGGCCTCTAACAGCTGCAACACTACCTAATCGGCGTTCAACAAAGTCCATGCGATCAGAGAGTACTTTTGGATGCGGTTGATCAAGTGTGGCCTCATAGAACCATCTTTCATAATGCCATGCAGAATCTACATTCAGGGCTTCTTTATCGACTTCAGTAGGATTTAGCCTAGTTGTTAGAACCAAAGGCGCATCCATTTGTCCACCACGGTTTGATGGCAAAATCTCTCTGCTGAAATTTAGTAATCCATCCATCAATAACATAATTGCATCTTCATCCCCATCACAATTCCTTCGCTTTGCAGCATGGAATAATGGGTGAGCATAACCTCCTGAACTATCTGAAAATCCAATCAGGCGAGAGAGAACACCCCCCGAAGTATGCGGTGCTAATGCACAGATAAGTTGGCCGACTAAATCATCAGGCTCCTCTACATGGTAGAATGGTTCAAGCCCGTAAAATCTGACCAGTAATTCATCAATATATTTTGCAGTTCTAACAAAGTAATCGGCACCGTTTTTTGCTAAAATGAAATCCTGGGGAAATATTTCTAACAATTGTTCATCGTTAGATAAATCGGCACCAAAGCAATCGTAATTATAGCCCAAATGCTTCAACTTCTTCCAGTCTACTCCGATTTCTTTTGGAGTAAAATGAGTTACCGGTACATCACTCATATCGAACCGGACAGTCCCATCTCTGAATACTGGCAAACCGTATTTAGCCCGAAGAATTCCTTTTTCTATAGGCTCAGGAGTTTGATTTTTACTCATCATTTTCTTGACGCCTTTAATCCGTTTTGGAACACGATCTAGCCCTAAAGAAATGCGGGCATCTTCAAGTAAATCATCTAGGCGAATCGTCTGGATTTCCCCGCGGCGCCTAGATTTAGACTTGGCATCAGAAACCCTCAATTCGGTTCTACCTCCACAATTTCCACCAGGAATCATTTCACCATTATCGGCAATCCTTCGGTGATGACAAGATATCATTGGTGACTTTCTATCACATACAGTACAGAACCTGACACCGACCTGAGCCCTTAATTCCTGCTTTGCTGCAGCATTTCCAATCAATCGCTGATTTCCACCAGAGTTTTCTATCGGAAATAAAGTGTGTACAGTTGGCTTTTCACGAGGAGCACTTTTTTCTGGACGCCCCATTCTACACCCAATGCGTACAGGCGCAGAGTGTTCCCACCGAATATGTGAAATCTGCCGTACTTGAGTAATGATTCCATCTACAGCATGGTCATCTTCCATGATTTGCGCCCGCAGATATTGTTCAGGATTACTTGGCCCCGGGTCGGGTAATTTTTCTGCGGCCTCTTTCCCGATAGTATCGGTTTCAGCAATACCAAGTCCACGTTGCCTGGCTCCTGTTTCAGCAGCGATACGAACGGTAGACCTTTCACTATCCAACTCGCCTTTCCGTTTTCGTTCTTCTGCTAGGATTAATTCGGTCTCTCTCAAACTTTGGATTCTATCTTTGAATATTGTCATAGCATCTTCGATTCTAACTGGCGCTTTACTCTTGTATGAAAATCCGAGACCATCTAGCATTGCCTGCCAACCTTCTGTTATGACTAAATCATCATTGTCGTGGTGATGCGTAAGGCCTAGCATGAGCGCAGATCCCTTGACTAGTCCATGAATTCTTAACACCCAACTATTGGGTACAGATGATATGAAAATACCATTTTCGACTGGAAGATTCGGCCCCGGCATGGATTCGAAATCTAACTCATCCTCTAGTTCAGGTCGTAGTTCATCCATCGTATCAGGATTCCAACCCTTAACTCCAGAAATAAAACGCAAACATCCATCGCGAATAGTCGAATTATCAATGGCCTCAAGAAGGGCAGGGACCCATTCTATTGGCAAATCTAGCCACCAAGGATTATGAGGGCTGATAAGTGAAGTTGAGAATCTTATTGCGATTTCTTTAGCAGAATCCCATGAGGGGTTGAGGTGGATTAGAACCTCTCTCCATTCTCGCCTTGAATGAAATCTTTCATCTAAATCTGTATTTTGTCCAATTGGTAAACCTGGCACTCCTTGAGGCATTGATTTCCTTTCCATACCCATAATTCGGCAGAATTCTTCGACTGCCTGTTCACTATCGAGCGCATCGATTAAATCAGCAGCCCACCAATCATGAGAATATGCAGCAGGAACCAAATTTTTGTTGTTTTCCATGAACTCTCCATATCCTAAAACCAACTCCCCATTATCCCAAATCGAACTAATCTGAGCCTTATCTTTTCTAAATGAAGCCTCATCATCATATCGTTTGAAAGTTCCATTTCGTAAGATAGCCCACGGCCCTTCCGCGATATCACACGGAGTGATTGCACATGCCTTGCCGGGGCGTTCAATTTTCATT
Source organism: Methanobacteriota archaeon (assembly GCA_018650165.1). Taxonomy (GTDB): domain Archaea; phylum Thermoplasmatota; class Poseidoniia; order Poseidoniales; family Poseidoniaceae; genus MGIIa-K1. The sequence continues at coordinate 27,001 of JABIGM010000012.1, read as the reverse complement.
TGAGTCCCAACCGCTAGGAAATCGTCCATCGCAGCCATGCTTGCTGCATTGCAAGACCCAGCAGCGAGTCCCGATGGTCTTGCCCTTCCGTATCTTAATCGAAATCCTCCCGGTTCAAGTGGAGCGCCAAAAACCGGCCTACCGGCAATAATATCTTTCATAAATTTGGAAATAGATGGAACTCTACGGGATTTAAATCCATTCGAATTCACACCTTCTTCCTTTGATTTACTCTTATTTGCAAATACAGATATGAAACCCCATCCTTCCACATCTAGTCGTTCAGTATGTTTCTGAATTTTAGGGGCTTTTAGACACAAACCTTCCCCTATTACAAGGAGGACGCCTCCTCTAATTCTTGCCTCATCGATATTGCGTACACGCCCATATCCAGCACATTCAATATCTTCAGTAGATTCACCGTTGATCATAACCGGGCACGCCCTAACAATTGTATCAACTTCTTCTGGCGGAGGGCGATACTGCAAATTCCCCCGATATAATCCGAATTCCTCTTTGACCCTCTCAACCTCATCGTCTGTTGGTTTGTAGGAACCTACCCCTAACTCTCTTCGAATCATATCGGCAATAAGAACTGCAAGAGCCTGTGCAGTACCGCCCGCCGCTCGAATTGGACCTGCGAAATGCACGGAAAGGAACTGTGAGCCATCAACGTTAGAGAGCAATCGAACTTCACTGATTCCTTCGAGTGGTGCAACCAGTACAGCTTCGGTTAAGATTGCCAAACCTACGCGAAGGCCAACATCAATACTCTTCTGCAAATCATGGCCCTCCTCACGAAACCGTTTAGCCACCATAATTCCCATTTTTATCGAAGTGGTTTCACGGTCGAATTCCGCAAGCAGCGTACGTATATCTTCAGCAACCTCTACATCTTCAAGATGGTGAATAAGTAATTTTTCAGTTCTGCTTGCCAAATCAGATGCACGAGGGATTTCAACCTCCAATGTATGGTCGAGCCCCTTTGCTCTAGCCTTCGATGCTAATTGGTAAGCCTCTTCGGCTCTTTCATCGAACCATTCATGGTATGTTTCCATTTCACTTTCAAGCCGTGCTATATCCAGACCAAGTAGAGGGTCATGGACATCCTTAGCACCCTCTTGAATCATGGCTATCCCTCGGGGCTCTTGGCGGTGGCTCATAAGGGCTCTCACTGAACTCGGTTTTATCCAAGGGAAGGTTCATCCCCCTCAAATGGATGGCACTGACCATGTCGGTGCCGCCAACACTGCGAGAGGACCCCCGCTGGACACGTTTAGTTGAAATGGTCCGAGACCTTGCTTTCCTTGATGGAGGCTCTGATGATGCCTTTACTTTGGCAAGCGGCCGGACATCAAGATGGTTCTTTGACATGAAGCCAGTGATGATGAATCCTGAAGCAGGGCGCTTAGTTGGCGATTTGATGAATGTCCGATGTGATGAAATTGGTGCCGACTTTGTCGGCGGTCTCGAATTGGGCGCCGTGCCTCTGGCGGCTTTGGTTATCGCTACTGATTTTAAATCAGAAAGACTTGGATTTATGGTTCGAAAACAAGCCAAAGGAAGAGGTGGTCGAAAAACAAACAACCCTCCAGGAATCGAGGGCACATCTATCGCCGATGGAGGCAATGTGATAATTCTCGAAGATGTTACAACTACTGGTGGGTCCGCAATACAAGCAGTAAAGCGAATTGAAGAAGAAACAACCTGCAAAGTAGTTGCAGTAATCAGTATTCTCGACCGTCAAGAAGGAGGCAAAGAAGCATTCCAAGCCGCAGGCATCCCATTCGAAAGTCTACTTGTGCGTACCGATATTTCTGGGTGAATTAGTTGGAACTAAATCCGAAAGACGCCGACCTAAACGGTCCTACCGTTAGGGATTCAACAGCACCAGAAGGACTTGAATTTCATTATGCTGAACATGCAAAACCCCTCGCAACACCATGGCAAGTTGCCATTGAAAGGGCTAAAATGGTGAGGGGGTGCAAATTACCACCTGGAATCATTCTCGACCCTGCTTGTGGAAGTGGGATTCAACTTGCGGCATACTGTGCGATGACAGGTAGAAAAGGACTAGGAATAGAACTAGATGAATCTACAGCTCACGCCGCTAATTCAAATTTATTACGAGTTGCGAACCATGGTTTTGATTCTGCGTTAACGGACTCTAAAATCTGTATTGGCGATGGGACCATCGGGCAAGAAAAACAGCAGATAGCAATGTTACATATCGATCCAGCGCGACCTCGTAATTCCCGCACCCACGGATTAGATGAAATGGCCCCACAACTTCCTGAGATATTTTTGGCCTGGAAGGACCATCTATCAGAAGGAGAACGCGGCCCGGCTATTTTACTAGACCTCTCTCCAAGGCTAGTAGAGGCCCAACGCACAGAAGTTGAAGCAATGGTCGATGTGCATTGGCCCGGCATTGGTAAAACATGGGTTTGGACAAGCCGCGGTAAAGGGCGTATTGACCGCCTTTCTTTATGGATTGGGCAATTATCATCGCCAAATGCTTCTAGAAGATTTGTGCGCATACCTCCTAATCTCAAAGATAAGCCAGTAGTCATTGAAGGAGATTACTCTCCGATTTCAGACCACAGAAGACCGCCTAGGAAAGGCGAACATGTTAGTATCATAGACGCAGCTTTAGTCGAATCAGGGCTCGCTACAGAGTTCTTAAGAGGCACACTCCAAGAACAAGAAATTATTTGGAGCATTTCAGAAGGACGCAGGCCGCAAATACACCATTCTGGCAACTTCTCTTTTGAAGACCGCAATCTTTCACTTCTCGTCCAAGCCACTGGTCGTATTGTCAAGTTGGTTCATTCTGAACTCTCAGAAGCCACAATTTCCCACCTTATTGACACAGCCCGTGAATACGGATTTGGCAAATTAACACTCCGAGTTCCACTTGAACCAAACCTTCAACCTAGGCTACAAGGAAGCATCGATAGGCAACTAGCGGCAAAGGGGGGCAGCCACACCGGGTTTGTGGCCAAACTCCCCAAAGACCCTATGCTACTATTGTGTCTTACTGCGTAAGATGGCTCTAAGTACGGCGAACAGCAGGTTGGAGTAGCCAACAGTTCGTGGCGCAGTCTCGCGAATGCCGTATCGCGGTCTTGATATAGGGGTGGTTTGTCGCAAAGTCGCTCGACATCATGTTGTACGCGTTATACAGGTGAACCATCATGGCAAAAGAACAGGATTTGGGAGACGATTTCTCCTACATGCTTCGCATGGCGGATACCGATATCGACGGTCTCAAGCCTCTAGGAACCGCCTTAACCGCAGTCCGCGGTATTGGTGACCGAACCGCTTCAATGATTTGTGGAATTACAGGATTCGATCCTGGTATGAAAGCAGGCCACCTAGATGCCACACAACAAGAAACACTTCGCCAAGCAATTGGCGACTATTCACAAAATGTCGAAGTTTGGATGCTAAACCGCCAACACGACCTCGAATCAGGTGATGAACTTCATCTGGTCGGACAAGACCTCAAACTCACAAACGAAGACGATATTTCTCGTCTTCGTTCAATCAAATGTTACCGTGGAATCCGCCATGCTGGCGGCCACAAGGTACGTGGACAGCGCGGTCGCTCAAATGGCCGTTTTGGACTGACTCTTGGAGTACAGCGCAAGAAGTGATAGGAGGAATTAGAAATGGGACATCCAAAATTTGCTCGCCCTAAGTACGACACACCTCCGCACCCATGGAAGGCTGACAGAATTGCAGAAGAACACGCTATTCGTTCAAACCACGGTTTGAAAAACATGACAGAGATTTGGAAAGCCAAGTCCGCTCTACGCCGTATTCGTGGCCAAGCAATGAAGTTGATTGGACGTGTCGATACAACCGAAGGCCACTACTCTCGTGAAAAAGATGCACTACTAGCGTCTCTAAATCGCAAAGGGCTTATCGCAAGTGATGCAATTCTGGATGACATCCTTTCTCTTTCTGCTGAGGATATCCTCAATCGCCGTCTACAAGCTCAAGTATATTACAAGGGACTGGCTTCAACCATGAAGCAAGCACGCCAACTAGTAACCCACGGCCAGATTTGCCTCGGTGATCAGAAAGTTACAATCCCATCATACCCAGTATCTCGTGACGAAGAAGAATTAATTCGTTACCACCCACGCTCTAATCTGAACGACGAGAACCACGTAATCCGACAAACAATTCTCGGAGTTCGTGAATCTGCAGAATACGCAGTAGAAGAAGTCGATCCTGAATTCACTCAGTCAGAAGCAACAACAGTAAACGAATCCGCTGCTGAAGCACCCAAGGCTGAAGATACAGTTACAAAAGAAGGAGGCGATGAGTGATGCGTAAGGCTATCATCAATATCTTCTCTAGTTACAACAATGTTTTGATGACTGCTACCGATTTAACCGGGGCAGAAACCATTGCAACCTGTTCAGGCGGACAGGTAGTAAAGTCCTCAAAGGACTCTGGTGGCCAATTCGCAGCAACACGTGCTGCAGAGCGCATGGCTGACCAATTAAAGGAAAGAGAATTCACACAAGTTATCGTCAAGTACCGCGGCCCAGGTGGTAACAAGTCTAACAGTACAGGCCCTGGAGCCCAAGCTGCAATTCGTGCTCTTACTCGTGCAGGAGTTACCGTCACTCGTATTGAAGACGTAACTCCTATCGCTCACGATGGAACGAAGAAAAAGGGCGGACGCCGTGGGCGCCGTGTCTGAGATTCTGAGGTGTTTAAAATGAAGGCGCAAATTGTTGAAGGTTGGCCAAAAGGTAACAAGATTCGTATTATTTTGTCAGAGACAAACGCAGCGCAGGTAAACAGCCTTCGCCGTGCTATACTCGCAGATGTGCCAAAGATGGCAATCACCAAAGTTCGATTCGAGCAGGGAGTAACTCAAGATAATCAAGGAGAAGTTATTGAATCAGTCAACGTATTGCCTGATGAAGTACTTGCTCACCGTTTAGCTATGGTTCCGGTACCTACTTTCCTTGAAGAATTCCAATTCCCTGAAGACGACCCTAACAATGAGAATCTTCCAGAAGACCAATGGGGGTCTCCATTGTCACAAATTATCTATCACTTGTCGATTCGTGGACCTAATTCAGATTCAGATGAACAATTCAAGACAGTATATGCAGGTGATCTGAATGTACTTGGAGAAACCAAACTTCAGATTAAGGAAGAACACGCTAGAATTCCTTTGACTACTCTTTCATCAGGACAATACCTTGAATTGTACGCTTATGCAACATTGGGCCGTGGTCGAGAACATGCAAAATGGTGCCCTGCGGCAGCAGTAACTTTCCAACCTCGCCAGAAGGCTGTACTATCTAAGCCAAAGAAGGCAAATGTTCTATTCGATTTGGACCTAACTTCAAAATCTGGTCGTGCAATCAATTCAAAACTATTCACTAAAAAAGAATGCTCAGATGTGGACTCCGTTCTAGACCTTGAGCGTGCAATGCACCAAATTGGATATGGAACTGGACGCGATGAAGCGTTTGATAATGCCATTGTAATGGAAGATCTGGATGGAGAATACATTTTCTCCTTCGAATCCGATGGCTCTCTAAGTCCAGAAGAAATCTTCAACGCTGCTTGCGGTGAGTTAGTTTCACGCTTTGAGAAAATCACTGGCGAAATTGACGTAGCTCTTGCTTGAATCAATCAAACCCTACTCCATATTGGAGAAGCATGATGACCTGTAGCGTATAGCGCTAGCATGATGGATGGGGTAGTAGTCCAAGCGGGAGGACACGTCACCCTTTTATTTTCAATCCATTCCAAATCTCTACTAGCGCGTAATCAAGGTTCTCGTGGAGCGGGATTGTGCCTAGAGGACGGAGTAGAAGTTTCAGTAAAAATTTCCGACAACGACTCTGATAAAATTACAGTTACGCACGTAGATGGACAACCATTTCCAAAAGGTGCTAATCTGTATGCAGATTTACTGATATCCTTTAGAGAAATTTTCAATGTAGATTCAAATGTTGAAATTGATGTTAGATTAGAACTTCCTATTTCCCAAGGATTCGGGATGTCAGGTGCAGGCCTTTTAGCAGCAAGCCTAGCATTAGGGGAAGTATTCGATTGTGGGGATGAAGGACAGTTAGCCCGGTTAGCCCATCGATTGGAAAGAAAGCATTCAGGAGGTCTTGGTGACATTTTGGGCTTGTGGGCTGGCGGATGTGAACTAAGAGTCACTCCGGGAAGCCCCCCCTTCCCTGGCAAAGCGTTTGGATTTGACGTAGGATGTCCAGCCTTATTGGTATGGGACCCCGATGGAAGTACCCATACTGGAACTTATATCGACGATCCAGAATGGAAAGCAAAAATAACAGAGGCGGGAGATTCGGCAGTAAGTCGTTTAAAGAAATATGATTGGAATCAAAGTATTTGGGAGATGTTACTTGATGAAGCAGATAGGTTCGCTTTAGAATCAGGTTTACTCGAAGAGAGAGAGCGGGCAAAGTTACTCAGCATTGTATTGGAGCAAGCAGATGAATCAATGAGTTGCCATCTATGCATGCTGGGAACATCTTTGATTATCGTACCAAAGAAACTCCACAACATACCTGATTATGGCGAACTAGCATCTAGGCTGAGAAGTCTTGGTTTAGGTGTGCTTGAAACTATTCTTCAGTAATACGTGCAAGTGGAGTCAAGTCTAGCGGGCCACAATCTAGTAGAACCGTTCCTGGAACGTGCATATTGCTACAGAACCCATGGCGGAATACTAGAGCGCCTTGTCCCCAAGAATCAACATATCTCGCAGCTTGTTTGGATATCTTTTTGCGTTGGAAATCGACATCAGCACCATAGAAGTGTTTGGCATCGATCCAAGAAACAGGCTCACCGTTCAATTCAACATGGTCGAGGAAAAGTAAGTCGGGAGTGTTTATTGGTCGCCCATGCTCTTTCATTTGTTCCTTAACCATCTCTGGCTGCCTTCGAACCCTTACGCCCTGGTCTTCAAACCAATCAGCAAGTATTTCTTCGAATAAATCGGCCCTGACATGAGTTTCTGATTGGTCCACATTACTAACGCGGTCTGCGGACTCTGCAGCTTCAAATTCATTTCTTTCTCGTTGCTTAAATTTCGATGGTGTACGGAGCGTCTCTTTGATTCGAGATTTAGACCAACCCATTTCTTTCAAAATAACTCGGAATATATTCATTGGCGGGAAATCAAATTTTTTCGACAAATCGACAATACCCACTCCCTCACGATATAGTCGTAACAATGCCTTGCCACGAGATTGTAGTTGTCCGTGAGAATAAACGGTCTTTTGCTGTAGTAAAGCGCTTCGTAGAGATAGTGCTTGATCTAGAGTCATGTCTAGATTATCTACCATTTCACCAATTTCGGCCACTCTTTCATCGGGCAACCAACCGAATTCTCCTTTTCGTACAACTTTACCAGCAAGTATAGATTCAGTTTTCAAAGAGACAGGCGTATTTGGCCACTCGAAAGAAAAATGTCTTGGCTCCTCGAAATCTTTAGGGATTCCAATGGGCCTTGGTTGCTTGCTAAACCTGCCCTTTGCAGCATCTTTTGCAGCTAAATCAAACTCAGCATGGCGTTCTATCAGAGTTGCTTTAGATGGGCCCCCGTGGCGACGGGGTTTGTTTGAACCCTTTCCACCGCGGCGCTTTTGATTACGCCCTTTACCATCCGCCATGCGTTAGGCTGTCCCGCCCGCTCCATAGATACACCGCTTATTTTATTGATGACAAATCGTCAAGAAATTGTTGACTTTGTTTCTCCATGAACGCTTTAATTCTATTTGCAAAAATAGCCAAGAGTCTTGAAACTTCACAACTACTGTGGACCTCAATACCTCCCTCTTCTTGAAACAGAAATGTAATGCAAATCTTTAGTTCTTTCAACCCATTACCGATTGGGCGTTCATTCCGACTTTGACCCTCGCCCAGCAATTCAATTTCACAGAAACCATCACCTTCTCTAATCGAATTAACAAGCCACCGTGCTTCGATTAAGCCACCTTTGATGATTTGATGAATGGCAAGGTGGTCACCTTCAACTAAAACTTCGGGGTTTGTTGCAAGCATACTTTTTGCCGCACTGTTCCAATCTGGCCAAGTACTTGGATTTAGAAACGCGGATAAAGCCCGTTCTACTAACTCAGGCGGCAATTCACATCTAGCGGTGTGAGTGAAAACCTTCCCCATATTCAGTGGTAATAACTGGTATGGCATTGATATTGCGGACAACGGACAAATCATTTCAAGTGAGTGATGGTGATGCGAAGTCATGCGTCGCGCTTTCATATTGGCTATTGTAGTAGCCCTACTTGTTCCGGTTGTATCAGTTCAAGGAGAAGAAGGGCAACCGCTAGGTTGGGCTCAATCAGCAGGAGGTTTCGACGATGAAATACTTGCAGGACACGTTATTTTAGACGATAATACGGTAATTGTTGCCGGAGAATATACATCTGCCGCAACTTTCGGAGATGATGGTTTTGGAGCTACTGGATTTAATGGCGATACAGACATGTTCGTTGCAAAGTTAGATTCGAATGGTAATTGGACATCAGCGTTTGGATTTGGTGGTAATGGTGCAGACGGAATTGATGCAATTGCATTACATTCGTCAGGTGACATTATTCTCGGAGGCCACTTTTGTATTGGCACTGCAGGGGAAGCCTGTGAGGTGAATATCACTTCACAAAATTTAGTCAAAGAAGACGACTCCGGTGAAGGCGATGCATTTATCGGACGCTTCTCATACACCAACAATACCTTTGTTCCAATATGGGTCCGTACAATCTCCAATATCAACGACCTTTCGGTATTTGATATCTCAGTTAGTCCAAATGGCGGAATTTCAGCAGGGATATTCCACCGCGGAGCAATAGAAATAGAAAGCGAAATTATTCCAGGTTCTAATGGAATAAGCATTGGCATATTACATTATGATGAAAATGGCCAATTGGAATGGTCCAATGGAATCTCAAGCCCACAAGGAATTGAGCCATTTGGCGGCATGTGTTATTCAAGTGATGGGTTCCTGCATGTGGCTGGTACATTCATCGGCTCAGTAATGTTTGTAGAAATGGAAACTTCATCTGGTGAAGCCGATATGTTTGCCGCACAATTAGACGGAGATGGTAATTTCACTTGGACATCTTTTGCAGGCGGAACTGGTGATGATTGGGTCAACGATTGTGCGATAGATAGTGATGGAAAAATGCATATTGTTGGACAATTTGAGAGAACAGCCGAATTTGGATTTCAAAATGTAACATCCAGCGGCTGGTGGGACATGTTCCACGCCACTCTAACCACAAACGGCGCATGGAACAGTGTTTCTCGCGGCGGTGGCGGTGGCTGGGAGAGTATAGAATCCATAGCGATAGATTCTCGTGACAATATATTGGTGCTGGGAACCTACACTGCAAATTTCACATTGGGGTTGGATAATTTGGTAGACTGGGACTCAAATGGCGATAAAAGAGACATATTCCTCGCCCAACTGGATTCTAACTATCAATGGGAATGGGCTATTTCAGCAGGAGGCTCGGGGGACGATACAGCGCGCTCTCTACAACTGGGTGAAAACGAGTCACCTGTTGCCGGCTTACACATCCAAAACACAGTCCAATTATCGAATTTCACTCTAACTGCAGCGGGCTCTGATGACATTGCATTCTGGAATTACGCACGAGACCATGACTCAGATGGCTTAACAGATGGCACTGACAACTGCCCGCGGGTTGCAAATCCCGATCAACAAGATACCGATGGTGATTTGAGCGGTGATGCTTGTGATGATGATGATGATGGAGATTCTGTTGGAGATGACTGGGATGATTGCAACCCCGGAGAAACAGGGTGGATATCGGCACCAAATACCGATCACGATAGTGATGGATGTAGAGATGCATTAGAAGACCTTGATGATGACGAAGACGGGATTCTAGATGATTATGACAACTGCCCCAAGGGCCCTGTCGGTTGGACTTCAACAATTGAAAATGATGAAGATCAAGATGGTTGCGAGGATGTGGATACAGACGGTGATGGCTTTGTAGATCAATTGGATGTATGCCCTGCAATAAATGATGACCAAGCAGATTTAGATAACGATGGCATTGGTGATGCATGTGAATCAGATACCGATGGTGATGGAATTGAAGACGAATTCGACAATTGTGTCAGAGATACAGACCCTTGGGAAAGCGAACATAGTATCGACCATGACCAAGATGGTTGCCAAGATGAAAACAGAGATGCGGATGATGATGATGATGGCGTTCTAGATTTATCAGACGATTGCCCTCTTGGTGAAATTAATTGGAATAGCAGTTTCGACCATGATAACGACGGGTGTCATGATGACATTGAAGATGATGATGATGATTCAGATGGTTTCATGGATTCAGATGACAATTGTCCGCGCGGATATATCGGCTTATCTTTAGACAACATACACATAGATTTTGATCAGGATGGCTGTTTTGATTCTATGGAAGACAATGATGACGATGGTGACGGTGTTGTTGACACATCTGATGACTGTAGTTATACTCTGCCAGGAATGGAAGTTGATTCTAATGGATGTTCAGGAGACAAATTAGACGATGATGGCGATGGAGTGCACAATTTGAATGATTTGTGCCCAGCTACCACACCTGGAGACATAGTGTCCTCGACGGGATGTACTGTGGTGACTATAGATGAAGGTAAGGGGCAAATAGACGAAGATTCGTCATCTTCCCTAACCTGGGTATTCTTTGCCATTGCAGGAGAATTGGTCGTTATCGCTTTGATTGTTACCTTCAAGCCACAAAAACCATTGCCGACAAAGACACTACCAAGCGTAACTACCGAACAATCAACTGTAGACGATGGAGGGAGCCAAGGGGATGGCAGTGTTACTTCTGCCGACGTCGATGACACCGGACTCGATGTCGATTCCAGTGAGCCCCAAGTCGCTACAGATGAAATCGGAAGCGACTCTGAGGACGTTCCCCTCGTCGAGTGAACTAGCAATGATTTGCTTTTCTTCATCCGACCATTTGAAAATCTGAGGCAACATTCTCTTACCCCAGAACCCCATAACTTCTCCACGCATATCACCTTGTGCAAATGGTAAATCAGCTAAAACTTTAGCAAATATCTTGATGTTTTCACCCGATTCTAAATGAGCAATAGCGGACTGTGCTAACTCTCTTTTCCACGGTCTCGAAATATGGATAACGGCAGAATTCGGCTCCCCTCCAAGGTGCTTGGATGCCACTTTTGCAACCTTTCGTGCTTGCTCAAGGAATGAACGCAAGTATGCTTCAGAATCAAGGGCGGCCAATTCATCAGAATCCAAGGGCCCAGGTGTGTCGAAGACCCTACCTGCTACTAAGTCGCTGTGTCCAAGCAAGCGCCACCAATCTTCTGCAATATGAGGGGTTGCAATTGAAATCATATGTGTCCAAACTTCCAGCACTTCTCTACCCAAGGAAGAATTTGCACCACCGCGTCTACGGTACCAGTTGATATCTTTGATTAAATCAAAATGACTGGCGTCTACAGCGCCGCGTAAATCATAATTGTCCATTGCTTCTTGCCATTGTATACATCGCTGTTTAAGGCGCGCTTTCATCCACAAATCAATGCCACTCGCATCACCGTCCCATGCTAGAATATTTTCAGGCATACTGAACAATTGAACCATTTGCCGATAGTTAGCTTCTAAAGCAGAATCGGACCAATCCATTCCTGCTGTTGGATTTGCTGCAAAGAGAATGAATAATCTCACGGTATCTGCACCATATTTCTCAATCATTTCTTCTGGAGAAACAGTATTTCCTAGACTCTTACTCATTTTAGCACTTCTTTCACTCAACTCAGAATCACAATGTGGGCAACTATTGCCAGAATGAGATACATTGAGCGTAATTGCACAAGAATCACACCAAGGCGCCGATTTGTTTACCATTCCTTGACACAATAGTTCATTGAACGGTTCATCGATATTATGTAATCCAATATCACGAAGAGCCTTGGTCCAAAATCTTGCATATATCAGGTGCATTTGGGCATGCTCAATGCCACCACAATAGAAATCAACATTCATCCAATGGTTTGCAATTTCCGGATTGAAACACATTTCATTTTGCATAGAATCTGTATATCGTAAGAAATACCAAGAAGAGTCCACAAATGTATCCATAGTATCCGTTTCTCGCCTAGCAGGTTTTCCACACGATGGACAATCTACGTTACAGAAAGTAGCGCTAGACTCCAGTGGATTCCCCTTGCCATCGAATACAACATCACGTGGTAATTCAACTGGTAATTGCTCTTCTGGAACCGGAACTACACCACATGATTCACAATGAATAATTGGAATCGGAGTGCCCCAATACCTCTGTCGACTGATCAACCAAGGTCTGATTTTCCAATTCACAGTACCCTGGCCCAATCCTTTTTTCTCTAATGCGTCACAAACAGCAGACTTTGCATCAGAACCGTATAGGCCATCAAAACCTTCAATTCCCGAATTAACCATCCAGCCAAGGTCACACTCTGCTGCCTCTAAGGCACTATCAGCACTTGCATTTTCAGTCATTACAAGAACCCGTTTAATTGGGATCTCGTATTTATTTGCAAACTCGAAATCACGTTCATCATGACCAGGTACTGCCATTACAGCGCCAGTTCCATAGGATGCAATTACGAAATTTCCAATCCATATGGGTACATGCTCACCAGTTAGAGGATGTATGGCAAAGGAGCCAGTAGGGACTCCTTTCTTTTTCCCCATATTTTTGATTCTATCAAATTCACTCATTATGACGATTTCATCATGCAAGGTTTTCCAATCTTTTTCATAATCAGTCCCTTCAACTAGGCGCTGCGCCAATTCATGCTCTGGAGCAAGTGTCACGAATGTAACACCAAATAGGGTGTCCGGGCGGGTGGTGAAGACACTGATTTTATCATCTCGACCCTCAACTGAGAATTCGATTTCAGCTCCTTCTGAACGTCCAATCCAATCCTGTTGTAGCGCTTTGACATTTTCCGGAAAATCAATCGTGTCTAAACCATCTAACAATTCTTGGGCATATTTTGTGATGTTGAGGAACCACTGACTCATCTCTTTCTGAATCACAGGTCCATTGCATCTCCAACAACGACCCGCTTTGACTTGTTCATTTGCTAGGACCGTATTACAAGAATTACACCAATTTACCGGGGCGAATTCCTGATATGCCAAACCGTTCTCAAGGAATTTTAGGAAAAACCACTGATTCCAGCGATAATATTGCGGATCATGACTCTTTAGTAATCTCCGCCAATCATAAGAAAATCCCATTCTTTTAATTTGGTCTGTAATGGATGCCATATTCCTCTCTGTAATATCGTGGGGGTGGCCACCTTCTGCGATAGCTGCATTTTCAGCAGGCATTCCGAACGAATCGAAACCCATTGGATACAGCACATCAAAACCCATCAAGCGCTTATATCGGGCAACTGCATCACCGATAGAGTAATTTCTTACATGGCCCATATGCATCTTTCCAGATGGGTAAGGATACATTTCTAGACAGTAAAATGTCGGGTTATCATCATTGAATTCTGCATGGAATATATTTGCAGCATCCCATGCTTTTTGCCAGGACTCTTCAGTTGATTGTGGAATATATTCCGCCATCGAAACGCCCTCTCGCCCCTACGGGGCGAACTGACGAACCACACAACGGCCTTGAATCCATCTGCGAAATCACATCTCAGTAGTGTCGAGTAAGAACACTGCTTCACGAGTCAGACGGTATCTATTTCGAACTCCAGTCTTCTGTTTTTCAACAAGTCCGAACTTCTGTAACGTACGCAGATGGTGGCTAACTAATTGTTGAGAGCGGTCAAGCCTGTGGGCTAATTCTGCCTGAGTAGGGTATTTTTTCATATTTCCATCATCATCTAACAATCGCAAAATCTTGCCTTGGAGGCTATTTGGATCTGGTGACAATGGAGGTAAGGGCAAATCCTCTTCCATGATTCCGGGGTGAAGATGAGATGTGAAAGGATAGAATCTAACTAATCGCCCATCAGACCTTCTCCAGATACTTTCTTCGTTTTCGAGTACTTTTAGGTGATGAGTAATTTGCCCATTTGACATTTCCAGAGCTGCCATTAATGCGCGGAAGTGGCAACCTGGGTTCGCTGTCAAGTATCCCATCAGACGCCCTCTTTGGTAGCGGCCATCACTTGTTTCACTAGTGCGTCCAATTAATCCAAGTATCCACAATCCAGCACTCGTCGTAGGAATTCGCCAACTCTCATTAGTTGCTATTAGTGCGCCTAGGATGGATAAGATTCCACCACTTGCAACGACCATTCCAATTGTTATTACAACAGGGCTAATTTCCTTTTGTTCTTGAATTACTTCTGGGGTAATTGCGGCCTCATCTTGAGTTTCTTCTGAACTAACAAAACTCTCTTGGGAATATACTTCTTCAACGACAAACGCAGTTGCTGCGAAGTCTGAACATTCGGGGGCAGGGTCTGATTCATGAATCAAGTACTGACCCGTAGAACCCATTTCAGGGCTCCAAGCAGTTAGACCCGGTGCGCCTGCAAGAGTAATTATTCCCTCATCGGGGGAATTTAGTAGCCAGCAAACTCCTAGTTCTGTATTGGTCGAACTCCATGTTCCGGCAACAACTATCGATGAAACAATGTCTTCCACCTCTTGCGAATTATTTTCAACAATCTCTTCGTCTAAGAGCATTGGCCATTCGAAATTTATCGTGGATTGTACTGCTGGGTCACTGAATGTTGAAAAGAAGAGTGTATATTCACCATCGTCTTGGGCCGACATATCAAATTCGACCGAATCTAGTTCAAGAGATGTAAATCGTGTTGTTAGCGTTACTGTATTATCACAGTGGGTCAAAATTCGGCCAAGTTCTCCTTCTGCACCAACCAATGTAATTTCTAGGTCACAAGTCGACAACCAAGTAATTTCGTCTTCAATTGGATTAAATATTTCAGGTACTATCTGAAGAATCTCCTCTCCGGAGAGTTCTGCCGTTATTTCGATAGTATCACTTTGGCAATTAGACACACTTCCTCTACTCAAATCAATAGTCGAGGTCGAGAATAAATCATGTTCTGGTATTTCTGCTATTACTGTAAATACGCCAGGTCCTACAAGGCACCCATCGGTTCCGATAAAGGCCCAATCCGGTTGTGCAAATCCTCTAACGCTACCTGGTGAAAGCATATTTTGGACATCAAGCTCAGAACATTCCTTTAGAGAACGTGAGTCCATTACAACTTCGCCAGCCGAATTGACAATCCATATTTCACCGCGGCAGGATGTGGTAAAATCAATAGAAACATTCTGGAGGCCAGTATTTTTCATATTGATGTCAGAAATTAATAGATCGGATTCGCCAAAGGAAGAACCTTCTTCCAAAATTAATTCGACAGACAGGTCTTCTAAGTTACCAACACTAGAACCTAGGTCGTCATCCTCAACAGCAATAATGCTAACCTCTTTTGCTAGGACATTATCTCCTAGAGAAATCGAAATCAAGTTTTCCCCAGATTCAATACTTATTGGGATTTGAGCAATAGTGACTATTTGATTGGCTGATAAACTACTAGGCCCACACATTCCAAACAATTGAGAATTAATCGATAATTTACAGTTGCCAAAATCAAGTGGCATTTCCTGGTCAAGAGTGTTGTGTAGTCTTGCAGTAATAATGCTTGGACTCGCTTCAGCGTGTACTCCGTCTCTTGCAGTAACCGTTACTTGGAAATCAAGACCGTCGGGTACGACGCTAGGTGTTTGAACATGAATATTTACAGTTGAAGACAATTCTTCACCCGCAATGAAATATTCAATCGAATAGTCTCCAGAAGGCACGTAATCGCCATTCGAGTCTGTAAGGTCCCACGAAAGTGTGTCTAGAGTTATTGATGAATCAGCATCTAAGTCCATACCACGACTCTGCCCCAGGCAGGAGTCGGCTCCATCGAATACGACTGAATTTGAACTCCAAACTCTGAGAATTTGGTTACACGAAGGGTCTACTGTAATGCTTGAAGCATCTCCATCATTGGACAAAATAGCGGAAAGTTCTACGGTGTCTCCCGATGCGTACCACCCTTTGTCAGGGGAATTGACAATCTCTGCATCTAAAGTAACTTCAGATGTATCTGCAAAGGCATTTGGCGCCATTACAACAAGTAGGCCGGCTAGTACCACTGCCAGCATACGCTCTCTGCCCATGGTATACCATGGGCGTCATCCCTTAGAAGTAATGCGGTTCATGGTATTGGTGAGCGAAGATGGTTGAATGTATTTTTGAGACCCCGCGAATTATGGTTTTACAGGCGCAGTTGGGCGAATGGGATAATCTAAATCATCTGATTATATGCAAGCAAACCCAAAAAGCAGCCATCATCGACCCATTCTTTGCAGAATATTGGCTAGATATCTGTGAAAAGAACGGGTGGCACTTGGAGCAGGTTTGGCTTACACATTCACATTGGGACCATGCCAAAGGCGTTGAAGGGCTAACCGATAGACAGGTTTGGGTTCATTCAAATGAATCAGAAAGAGGGTGGAATGGTCCATCAAATCGGGCATGGTCTAACGCAGCCAATACACACGTAACGCAAAAAATCGGCTCTTTGGAAATCGAAGCTCACTGTACTCCGGGCCACACTCCTGGCCATATGACATTCATAGGAGAAGGAATAGTGGTAAGTGGAGATTGTATGTTTTTAGGAAGGTGTGGACGAACTGATTTATTTGGCGGAAACGTCGTCTCGCAACGTAATTCTCTGTTGTATTTGCGTGACTATTTATCCAAAATACCTGGCGATTGGCTAGTCTTACCTGGTCATCAATACAAATTGTCCAATGGTACAAACCCAACATACATTTCAGTAGACGAACTTCTTACAAACAATGAAGCATTAAATGCACTCGACGATGATGAAAAATGGAATTCGCTAGAATTCTTAGCATTTGACGATAGCCTTGCTGAAAAGGCACGTAGAGAGATTGCAAGGGCGCAGAAGTCCTAATCACAAATCATCTAAGCTGAACATTGTTGGAACCGCTTCTTGCTGTGCTGCATCTTGTTGTATCTGGTGCTGTTGCCACTGAGGTACTTCAGCAGGAGGGACCCAACCAAGTTCCATCGCCTTGGCGGTGTCACCTTGAGCGACATAGTAGTCGATCCACTCTTGTTTTCGTCCTTCTTCTTCTTGGAACATGGTGGCTACTTTCATATCTTCAGCACGAGAGTATGCTGCTTTACGACGCCCAGCTTGCTTAGCAATCATTGCAACAGAAATAACTGCAAGTAAGAATACAACCATTACAATCAATACAATAATTTCACCCCCAAGTGAAAAGCCATCGTCACTAGAACCTGCAAGATAATCGGTATCGAAGTCATCAGGAATTCCATCACCATCAGCATCGTCAAACGACTCACAGGCGACTTGTCCACGGATACCTGCGCTTACGCTAGCATCATACGGGCAAGGATCGGTTTGGTCAGAAACGCCGTCTTCATCCGAATCGGTGCATCCAAAATAATCGACATATGAGGTTCCATATTTCAATTCGCACTCATCCGATTGCCAAGAACCAAGCGCATGGTTATCGCCAAAACCATCACCATCAGTATCTGCCCATTGGGTATCTCTCATAGGAAACGCATCAGCTAAACGGCCTGTGTTATTGTCTCCAAAGCCATCTCCATCCATATCGGACCATTGACTTGGGTCTGTTGGAAATGCATCTCCCCACTGTTCTCTTACAGTAATCAAATTTCCAAGGTCTTGCTCATCGGCAATCGTGGTGTTTATCCACCCATAATTATCGCCCCAGCCATCTAAGTCAATGTCTTCCCATTGCTTAGCGTCATTCGGGAATTTATCATCGCTGTCAGCCCAGGAATCTCCATCGCTATCAGGGCATCCTTGGCGTGAATTATTGGTGCTAGTGCCAAATTCTTCTGGGCATTCATCTCCATTTGGAACAGCTTGGTTATCTCCCCATCCATCACCATCATTGTCAGTCTGCTGGTAGAAATCTTCTGGGAAAGCATCGAATGGATCTACGACTCCATCTTTATCGGTATCTGGGCAACCTCGTGCAGCAGGGATAGTAGATTCCCCGTACAATTCGGGGCATTGGTCTCCATTATTACCCTCGGAATTATCTCCATATCCGTCATTGTCAAAATCACTCCACTGCGTGGGGTCATTAGGAAACCAGTCGCCATTTGGCAAGACCTTTCTATCACCATAACCATCTCCGTCGGTATCAGCCCACTGGCTTTGATCATCAGGGAATGCATCAGGATTGTTACCTAATGGATTATCGCCGTAGTTGTCATTATCACGGTCTTCCCATTGAGTTCCATCTGTAGGGAATGGGTCTCCTGCATTGGACCAGCCATCACCATCAGCATCAGGACAACCTACTCTGTCAATAGAAGATGTTCCATACTCACCGGGACATTCGTCAGGGTTATTTCCGGTTGTGTTGTCTCCAAAGCCATCTCCATCGCTATCTCTCCACTGAGTTGGATCGTCAGGGAATGTATCAGCATCACCGGTTGGATGGGCTGGCCAATCTGGAGTTGGATTAGACCAACCGTCGCCATCAGCATCCTCGCAACCCACGCGATCTTCTGATGAATTGCCCCATGTATTTGGACAGCCATCGGAAAGAGGCGTGTTAGGTTCATCTCCTATCCAATCTCCATCAGTATCATTCCATTGATATCGGAAGAGAGGGAATTTGTCAACTTGTGTTGCAGCAGGGTCATAAATCCCGGGCCAACTTTCATCAACATCAACTGTTGCTGGATCATCGACTGGTCTAATAGCATTCCATGTAGAGTCATGATAATTATCGCCCCAGCCATCACCATCGGTATCGTTCCATTGAGTTGGGTTCATAGGGAACGCATCTCCCCTCTGGTCATACCTTAGTTCAGTAAATTCTTGAATTGAGTAATAGGGATTATCACCATAGCCATCTGAATCTGAATCAGCCCACTGTTCGTGATTTGCAGGAAAAACATCCCCCTCATCTGAGTAGCCATCACTATCTCCATCAGGGCAACCAAAACGGTCTTGCCAACTAGTGCCATAGGTAGTAGGACAATCATCTCCTTGATTAGCAGGCAAAGGATTGTCTCCATAACCATCGTTGTCAGTGTCATTCCATTGAGTTGTATCATCAGGGAATGAATCGCTACGACCATCGCCCTGATCTGTAGTATTCCATCCATCATTATCAGGATCTAAATCGGCAAACCAAATGTAAAGTCCTTCATCATTAGTTTCAAAGGCTTGTGCAATTCGTGCACCATCAGGGGCCCATGAAACACCGTTGGTTCGTCCACAATTGTTACCTATGCCTTGGCAACCATTGGGTCGCGGTTGTTCTAGAGTATCCACTGCATTACCTGTATCAACATCAAACACTCGCATTTTAGCTCCATCGGTTTGGTAATTACTTCCGCCGAAAACAACTTGCTTACTATCGGGTGAGAAATCGGTAGTCAAACACGACGATGAATGAGACCATGTTTTGTGATTCGCCCAGTTTCCGGTATTGAAGATTCGAAGTGACGAGCCTCCTTGGCTCTGAACATACCCTTCACAAACAGCAATTCGTTGTCCATCAGGAGACCAAGCAACATCATTCACGCTTCCAGAAGGAGTTCCAATAGTGTAAGTTGTAGCCCATGAACTAGTGTCCACAATGTACGCTTCACCATTTCCTCCAGCTACAAGGTGTGTGTCGCTAGGAGAAAACGCGACACTGTAAAAGCGGTCTTCTCCAGCAGGATTTGCATTATTGATTACAGAACCATCGCTCGTGTTAATCACGCGGACAACTCCATTTGTTCCACTATTGCCTGAGCGCCCAATTGCAATCGCGAGCATACTTCCATCGTGAGAGAATGCCAAGTCTAGAGCTTCGTCACCGCTCCCAACGTCTGACGAAATGTCTCCATGGACATCAGATAGATTGCTAGCCCAATACATTTTGACGGTGTCCTGAGCATCGGTTGTTACAGCAATGTAAACACCATCTCCTGACCATGCGATTTGAGTCGCATCATCTGTAAATGCCTGAACCGAGCGAACAATTATGCCCGTAGTTGCGTTTCTAATGCGAACGAAGCCATTTTCATCAGCAGATACAACAAATTCTCCATCGGGAGAATGATCTACATCCCAGTAATCATAATTTGAGGGTAATGAAATATCTTTAGCAAAACTAGGGTTTCCAGAAGTCCACCCATCGTTTACATCAGACGTACCATCGCCATCTCGGTCAGGGCAACCATCTTTGTCTACAGTTGAATTTCCAGGAGCAAAAGGACAATCATCGACAGAATCCTCAATCCCATCGCCATCTCCATCTGCGCCGGATACTAGAGGTAGCCCAACCATGGAAACCATCAAAATAGCAAAAATAATTGCAGGTCGGGTTTGGGTTGCCATGCCTTTGGGTAAGGTTCCTCACAAAAGGTTTTGCGGTACATTTGTGCAGTGGCGCCCGGCCGGGTAAGGGAAATCGTTGAATTGTAAATCGGTATAGGAGAGGTGTGGCAGACGATATTCCAAAGGTGAACATTGCGGTAAAAGACCGCATTTTCCTTCACCTTTTGGAGGAAGACGAGCAGGCTGACAGGTTCGTTGTTACTGCGGCATTAACACGACCTGGAATAGCCGAAGCTTGTGCTCAACACCCCCCTAATGTGAGCCGTACAATGCGTGACTTACTTCGTAACAAACAGGTTAGCGAACATTCACGAGCAATTCGCGGGGATGATAGGCGACAAAAGACTTGGCAGTTAACCGACGTGGGTCGCTTAGAAGCTAATAATCGGTTGAATATTCTATCCACAACCAAAGTTCTGATTCGGGATTCCGAGGGCACCTTGCTAGAAATCGAAGCAGGGCTGGCTTCGCATAGACTACACGCAGAATTATCAGTATTGCAGGTACTTCTTCACGCACAACACGAAGGCGTACTAACCTTTGGAGATATCCGGTTTGGGCTAGTTACCAATAATCAGGAAGATACTGAACTCCCGCCGCCGGGCCGCTTGAAATTACTAGCGGGCGCTCATGCAACATACCATACCTCTCCACCACAAACACGCCCAGTTCATGGAAGGGTTGAGACACTTGATGAGATGAATACGTGGTTCAAGAAGGGGTCCCCCTGCATGGTAGTACATGGTATAGCAGGGATTGGCAAATCTACAATTGTAGCTAATTGGTTAGCATCAAAAATGGCAGAAGTTCCTCACCTCTCTGTATGCTGGTATCCATGTCAGCCGTGGGATAAAGCAGTTGGAATTGCAGTATCATTGTTGCATCGTTTTGGAGTTGATGACAAACATGACCCATACCAATTGATGGAAACACTACCTTTGACCCCTGGTGCAGAATTTGATATTGATGCATGGAGGCGTAGATTGCTAGCCTATCTAACCGATGCACAGGCTATACGCGAGCGTTTTAATGATGAATCGGGCGGACCTCCTCCATATTGGTTAATCGTATTAGATGACGTTCACCATGTAGTAGGCAAAGCCCGAGATCTTCTTGGCGCTCTTCTGGATATTTCCAAGAAATCTCCTCTTCGCCTAGTGTTTGTTTCTCGGACAACATTGGATGTTTATGACCGCCGTGACGTACATACGCGGAATTTGGTTGAAGAATTACCGCTGCAAGGACTTACTGTTGATGAAATTTCAACATGGGTTGAAGGAATGAAAGGTAGCCCGCCTCCAGCAAAAGAAGTTCATCGCATGACAGGAGGTCACCCACTCGCCCTCGAATTGTTAGAGATTTATGGCCAAGCTACACATGGCGATTGGTTGAAATTCCTTGATGAAGAAATTATCACACAAATGCCAGCCCAAGAACACGAACTACTGGCAACCCTTGCGGTTTCAGACTCTCCAGTACCTTGGGCAAAACTTGCTAAAGCCGCGGGGTGGGAAGGTAAACCACCTGAAAGATTACTCGCCTATGGTCTACTCTTAGAACTAGAAGAAGGAATGTGGCTACACGAAGCACTTAGAGAGAGATTCCTGAGAGAAGTTGGTAGCGCTTCCCAAAAGCGCAAAGACAAATTGAATTAATCAGAAATCATCAGCAGACATATGCTGGTTTAACCAATTCATTAGCGCAGGTTTTGGAACCATGCCCGCTTGGTTTGCAACCATTTTTCCATTATGGAAAAGGAATAATGCTGGAATACCGCGAACACCTAGGCGTGCAGCATTCATTGAATCGGTATCGGTGTTTACCTTTGCAATTGTTACCGGAGATTCTGCAGCGATCTGTTCTAGAACTGGTCCAAGTGCTTTACAAGGGCCACACCAAGGAGCCCAGAAGTCAACTAAGACCCACTCGTCGCCACTAATTGCTTCATCAAAATTTGCATCTCCGACAGCCTTCACTTCACCCATCATCTCACCTAAGTGGCCGTCGAGGGGCTCTCCTAAGAGGGTTTGCTTGTACCCCAATCCTCTTGACACCTCTCCTTCTCGCAGTAGTTGAGAGGGTAATCGATGATTATCGCACCATCAGTCTTAACAGCGGATCTCGCTGACTTGGGAAAGGCATGCAGTAAGGCTGTTGATGCTGGATTAAATTGGCTACACCTCGATGTGATGGACGGAAATTTTGTCCCAAATCTAACGTTTGGACCCCCGGTAATTGCAAAACTACGCAAAGCGCTCGGTGATGGCCCAACATTCGATGCCCATTTGATGGTTTCAAATGCTGAAGATTCGTTTCAGCAATATATTGATGCAGGCTGCAACCACATTTCAGTACATGTTGAAGCTGTAACACACTTGCACAGGTGCGTTACTGCAATTCGTGATGCTGGAGCAACCGCTGGCGTAACTCTGAACCCAGCGACACCAGTCGAAGCGGCACTGGAAGTACTTTCTGAAATTGATTTAGTATTGATAATGAGTGTCAATCCAGGTTTTGGAGGTCAATCTTTCATTCCATCAGTTGAGACAAAAATCCGCCGACTGAAAAGTGCAATCGATGCACAGGTTGCAGCAGGCGGTAGGCCGGTTCAAATCCAAATCGATGGTGGAGTAAAGGCACATAACATTGCGATGTTAAGAGAATGGGGCGTTAGTAACTGCGTTGTAGGCTCTGGACTATTCAATGACAATGCAAGTGTTGCAGAAAACCTTGCAGTAATTCACCAAGCACTTGAGTGATAAAGATGAAAATTCTGCTGGTAACCCGGCTGTTTCCTCTACCTGAGAACGTTGCGCGTGGCACATTTGTTTCCGACCACGCTGAATTACTTACTGCATTAGGCCACGAGGTTAGAATTCTGAATGTGTTACCTCGAATGCTAAAGATAAACGAAGCCCGAAGGTCGACGATGGAAGGGGTTTCTAAAGCTCCTAAAACATTCAATCATGGCGATTACCCGGTTGAAGTTAAACGACATTGGGAAACTCCTGAGTTTCCCTCAATAACTGCATTTAGTGCAGCGAGAATAAAATCAAAATGGAGCGCAGATGTAGTAATTTGCCACACTCTTTGGCCAGCTGCCATTACCGCTAGAAGTATTGCAATCAAGCAAGGAATTCCTTGGATAGCAGTGGTACATGGTCACGATTTCGATGTTGCATTACAAGACCATAGGGCCAAACGCATAGAGGAATTAGCCCGTTCAGCGAATAGGCTAGTCGTAGTTTCAAATTCCCTTTCACGGTTCGATTCACAAACTATACCATGTCATGTAAATGTAGATACTGAGTGGCATAAACCAATGAAGAAGTTCAAAGGGTTGTTCAGGAAATCAAAGATAGATATCTTATTTCCAGCAGACCCGCGCCGCCCTGAAAAAAATCATATTCTCGCATTAAGGGTAGGCGAAGAACTCGAAACAAGAGGTTGGAAAGTTGGCATTACTACTCTAAAAAAGCAACCGAGAACTATGGTTTGGGATAGAATGCTCGCAGCCGATGTATGCCTGATTACATCAACTCGAGAGTCAGGACCTCTTGTTGCAAAGGAAGCAATAGTTTGCGGATGCCCTGTTGTAGCGGTTAATGTCGGCGATTTGAGTGAATGGATGGAAGTTTACCCGACTGAAGTAAGTGCATTAGCAGATGCTATTGAAAACCGACTTCAAAATGGCAGCGAGGCTACTCTTCCTCAGAACTGTGAGGTTGAGAACGTAAAAACCGAATGGAATTCCATGCTGGAATCACTGTAAGTAAACCGATTAGTGCCAATGGGCTGCCTACCGACATAAGGTAACAAGTCGCAACACAAAATAATGCCAAACCATCAGTCAACCTCTCTTCATCACCACAAAGCATCTTGGAAAAAGATAGCATGATGGAGCATCCTACAACACTTGCCCATGCAGCACCCATTACTCCATATTCAGGAATTAGGAACCAGCCTGACACCCCAGCAGCGATTACTACTAATGAGATAAGAGATGTAAACCTCCAGGGGTTATTACCTGCTTGCAGTGCCACATACCATGGAATCGAAAGCAAGGTCATAGCCCACCCAGCAAGTAGAATATCGAAAACTTCCACTGCTTGTGAATATTCAGAATCGAAGAACATTGGAATTGAGAATGAAACAATAATGTGTCCAGCAAGTAATCCGATGGGCAACAAAACAAGAGTCCAATGATGTGCGACTAACATTCTGCTTGAGAATTTTTTAGGCTTATCTCTGACTTCCCCCAGATAGGGCAGTAGTGCAGATCTCATTGCTTGGGGGAACATCAATCCTGCAATCCAAGCGAGTTGGGCAACGTGATACAAACTAACATCGTCATACGATGAAAGTCCGGCTAAAAGGAACTTTTCGAGTTTGGTTACATACGGTAAAATTCCCAAAGTTATTGCGAATGGAAGGGCTGCAATAAGCAGGGTTTTGTTAGAATTCCACTCAGGTGGCAACTCGTCTCCGTCGTCTCTTGCAATTCGCTCTCCTAACCATAATGTTCCAATTAGAGAAATAAAAACGCCAATTGAAAATCCAAACGCGTAAATCGTAGGAGAATCATATCCCTTTGTCAAAAATATCCAGTATAATGACGTAGAAATTATTCGCTCTAACAATTTCACAATCGACTCTAATCTGGCTTCACCCAAAGCACGCATCATGCTTCGATGAGGATAGGCCATAATGTGGCCCAAACCAACAGCACCACAAGCCAATAGTAAGGCAACTGGGATATCAGGCCATATCATCGATGAGCCAATCGCACTCAACAATACGAATGGGATTGCAATCATAGCTTGTAATTTCAAAACCCTCCTAACCGCTTTCTTTGAGGCCCCAGGGGCGCGAGGAACATCACGTGAAAGAATAGTTGGAAGACCAGCATCGATTAGAATATACATTGTAGCAAACGCATCGATGATGACCACCAGTAGCCCATAATCGGACTGTAGCAGAGCCTTTGCAAGAATTATCTGGCCGATCAACCCAATGATAATTGCAAGGCCATCCGAAGAGGCTAGCCACACGGTATCGCGCGCTAATTTCGGCCTCCGCATGATTGGGCTAGTAGGACAATGGTTCAAAGCACAGCCCCTTCTGGGGAGGCATATGGTGACATGTGAGTGGTTGGAAGAAGAAATCCGAGGAGTCATTCCAGATTGCAATGTTGAGGCTGTTGATTTGAACGGCACACAAGACCATTTTCACATCAGAATTATCGCAGAGTCGTTTAATGGAATGAGGCCACTGCAACGCCAAAAATTGATTTTAAATCATTTCAAACCCTATATTCCGCATCCAATTCATGCTATTGATCTCAAATGCATGACTCCTGCACAAGCTGAAACTGCAGGAGATACAGTATTCCATCCACATGCTGGAGGAACAGGAATCCACATAAAGAGGATTCAGAAACATCAAAACAAGGAGTGAAGAAAATGGACTGGACACCAGAAGAACTGCAAGCAATCGTTGACGAGCACGCGCTCGTTCTATTCATGAAAGGAGAGCCTGGAGAGCCACAATGCGGTTTCTCGAACCGTGCTGCACAGGTGTTGCAGTCGATGGGAGAGCCATTTGCTTCTGTAAACATTCTAAGCGACCCACGTGCAATTCCTTCAGTTTGTGCTTGGTCGGATTTCCCAACAATGCCTCAGATATACGTAAATGGGGAATTGATAGGTGGATCTGACATCGCGTTAGAGATGCTAAATGATGGTTCTCTGCGCGAGATGTTTGATGCTGGGCGCCAATGAATCGGCTTTGAAACCAACTAATACGCCGTTTTATTGCGGTTTCATTCAAATGGTAGTTTCAGTCAGGACTTTCCATGGGAGTCTCAGAGAACAAGGTTCTCCGTAGAGATGGTAAACTCCCATTCTTTTCTGCACCTTTCAAAATAATACGAAATTTGTATGATAACAGACAACTTCTCAAGCACTTTATTGGAAGGGATTTGAAGGTTCGCTACCACAACTCTATTTTGGGATATGGCTGGTCTGTATTGGAGCCACTGGCTCTGACTATAACTTTCTACATATTATTTGCAATTTTATCAGATAGTGAAGATCCATACCGGCCATTAACAATTTTACTTGGCATTCTAGCGTGGTCATTATTCGCCAAAACTTTCTCCAACGGTACAACTTGTATTCAGAGAAGCTCTTCACTAATAACAAGAGTATATTTCCCTAGGGAAATATTCATCTTTTCTAAATCGGGGTACAATATGTTCCAATTTTTACTAAGTCTACTGGTAATAATTCCCCTTCTGATTCATTATGACCTGATGCCTTCACCGCAACTTTTACTTCTTCCAGTTGCCCTAATAATGATATTAATGCTGGCCACAGGACTTGCATTTTTCACTAGTATTTTGCAAACAAAAGCCAGGGATGTAGAACACATGGTAACAATTGGCCTGAGAATAAGCTTCTATCTTTCACCGGTGTTT
>JABIGM010000013.1 GCA_018650165.1 Methanobacteriota archaeon | reverse complement strand
GTGAATACAACACTAATCCCAATTCCAATCGGGCCACTACTATGGAGGAAAGGTATGCCAGTGCCGAGCATTGACATGACGAAATTAATCAGATAAACCATCATTATCGCTCCAGCCATAGAAACTACTGCGAGTACATATTTTTCAGTAGGCTTGATCACTCTAAATCGGTAAAGTGTGAGCATTGTTACGAATACTGCCGCTGTTGCGATGAGTGCTTGGAATACAATTCCTTCATTTCCACCCAAGTAATAGTTTTCGATTACGAATGAAAATGCACCGATGAATAATCCTTGTAAAAGAGCATACATGCTGATTAAAACCTGAGGGTTTGCAGGCCTAGTGAACATAATCACTAGAGCTAAAATAAATCCGCCAAGGCCTCCTCCAATCATTAACAAACTTGACATCCCTGGTGATTGCGAACTGATTGAATATGCCAAAGTTCCAGTCACAGCAATTAGCCCTAATAGCGCTAGAGTTTTGTTAATTGTACCATCTAGAGTCATTCGTTCAGCGGCCATTCCGCCGCGAAAATGTTCTGGGTTGAGTGCCGGATTGCCCCTGCGAAATACCATATGAATCATTCCTCGATTAGGGCACTCCCTTGTCAATCTTCTGTGGCGTTATTGTCAATTTGTTGCTTATACCACTCTACAAGTTGTTCTTCAGTCCATCCTGAATCGAGATAATTTTGCACCTGATCAGCAGTCCAGCCAGGGAATTTACTCAAGTCTGGACCATCGTTTTGTTCAGGTTCCGGATTTGTACCATCAAGCACAGGCATTTCCCATGATTTAGATTCTACAATTTCCGGTGATGCAATACTAAAGTCGTCCTCGCTAGCGTCTTTTTTCTTGGTCAGTAGAATTGTTCCCGCACCCAGTAGGACAATCAGTCCTCCAATGATTAGTACAGACATGAAATCTAACCCACTGGAACTATCTTCTTCACCTGAAGCATCAGATGTTTGATTCTTGTTTTGTTCACTTGAACAACCTTGGCTATCAGTTGCAGCCCCGGCTTTAGTTCCCGGGCATTCATCAAGGAAGTTATCGATTCCATCATTGTCACTATCTAGATCAATCGTGTCGTCTATCGAGTCATTATTTTGGCCATCTGTGTTATTTCCATCAGTGCTACCAGTATTCTCAGGTATACACCCAACCACAGTGTAGTCGTCAACTCCGTCGCTATCAGCATCAGTGAGAGTAAGAGCATCACTCGCACTCACATTTTCCAATGTTGCGGCCCACAAAATTTCATTGCTATCATTAATACAATCTCCATCAGTGTCATTCAAATGTGGATTCGAACCATATGAAAATTCGCCAATATTCGTTAGGCCATCGCCATCCGGGTCTAAAGTCGAATCTTGATTTGTTCGTGATAGATTATTTTCAACTTCCCAGAAATCTGGAATGCCATCAATGTCGGTATCCGTTGTAGTGTCTAGGCGGTTCCAATCCTCCCAGAATGATTGCTCAAATGGAGCCGTGATTTCTTGTGAATGAATAATCAAGCCCATCTCTCGATTTCTTAGAATTGAATTATCCCCCCAGTTTATACTAGAGATTAGCACACTTTCACCATCAATGATGACACCCTTGTTGTGGAGTTTAGTAACGGTTTCATTTTCACTCATCAGAATCGCTTCAACATCACCATTCCAGTCATTTAATTCATTGACAGCTTCTCTAATTCCCGGATTTTCATTAACATAGTGCTGATTGATAGCCAATCGAATTGAAACACCTCTCGCTGCAGCATCTTCAAGTGAATCCAAAAGCGGGTTTTCTTGCCATCCCCAATACCAATCCATTTCGAAGTACTGCAGAGATAGTAAAATCTCAGTATCTGCAGAATCGATTAGGTCCGATAACCCCTGCATACAATCATCAGGGCATGTCAGTAATTCCCCTGAGACAGGGCCATTAATCGCTGCTGTAGTCGTGACAGGGGTATATGCTGTTGGAGGATAATAAGAGCCTTGTTCTGGCTGAGAATAAGTTGAATCTTCAACATGTAATTGACTTGGGTCTTCATCAAAAGCCATTCGCTCAAGTACAATTGTTGCAAGATCTATACTGTCAACGATGACCCCCCAGTCCCGGTTACCAGAGCCATCTGATGGCATACTAGAGCCCTTCCAGTTGCCCGAACCAATCCATACATGCGCAGAGTCAACTACTGCAACCTTTGAGTGGATGTACTGGTATGGTGATGTTGATGATGAAGTGAATTGAAGTACGTCAATACTTGCATTTTCTAATTCCCAAGCCATCCCAAGGCTTTGTTCAACATCATATGAGCCCCACCAGCTTTCAGGTTCGTGGATTACCACTGTGATTTCGACACCTCTGATACTTGCCTCAATCAGTGACATTACGAGGTCGGGGTGATGTAGTTGGTACACGTGTAGATGAATGGACTGATTAGCGTTCTCCAGCATTGTAATTACTTCATTTAATCCACTGCTTGGGCCGATTAATGGAGTGACTGTTGTATCATCTGTGAATGTATTTACTCCACAGAAATGGCTTGCCCCTGCAACAGACCAACGCATTTCCCAATCATCTGAAGAATCAGAATCCGGCATATCTCCACAACCATCTCCACGCAAGTACAGGATACGGTCAACAGTAGTTACTGGAACTCCAATTGCAGGCCCATTCCATCCAGCCTCAGAGGTTGGTCCATTGCCATAAACAAAGGTATCTGCAATTGTACCATCTGGTGCGATTAATTGCATAGTAGCCCCACTATTAGGCATCCATACAGGATAGTCCATCACTTCATCTGCATTGAGGACAAGGGTTGTGCCCATGGCCTTAACAGCACTAGCATCTGGACTAATGATTACCGATGAACCTGCAGGAATATCTCCGGAGGTAAACGAGCCATTGAAACTAACACCGCCAGTTGTAGTTTTACGAATCATCCATCCATTTAGCATTGCCATTAAGTTCCCAGTGTTACTAATTTCAAAGAATTCATCATTGGTCGAAGCACTTTTTTCTTCAAACATGAAGCGACTGAAAATCAAATCTTCTGGACCGGCAAAACTAGAGGATTCCGGTTCGGGCTCACCAGGAGTTGGCCATGGCAAAACCTCTCCATCGTGATTCATTGTTTTGCAGTCAGTAGTAATGGTCCATGAGACAAAGTCAACAAGCGTTCCATCTGGGTCTTCTATTGCTAGCGACCCCCCGAGTCCACTGATAAACCAGTTTGGAGTAGTGAAAACAACTCTTTCACCTGGTGCAATTACCAGACTAGAAGTATTCCAAAGGCTATCACTTCGCATATGGAATAAGTCGCCATCGTCAGATAGCATTCTCCAAGCACTTAAGTCGATCATTTGAGTGCCATTATTGAGAACTTCAACCCAATCATCATCAGGAGTTACACTTCCATCGGAGCAATGTGCTAAAATTTCTGTAACTTCGATACTATGGTCTCCAGTGTATGGAGAAGTTTGTGGATTCATTGCGCCAGGTGTTACCCATGGTGCTTGTGACCAATCCCCATTCCAATACCAATTAGATTCACCTTCTGTAGTTGAGTTGTAGGTAATTGTCGAAATAATTTGGTTTGAAGCGTCACGTAATTCTATGGTATCTGGATTAGTATTTTTCAGATAAAATCCTTGACTTCCATTAATTGCAACGATGAATATTTCCCCTGGTGCCAGAATTGTATCAGACTTGAAAGGCATTTGATGCTCATTGATGTTGAAGTTACGTGTACCAGAAGTAAAGTGCCAATTTGCGATATCAACAGATTGATTTCCATTGTTAATTAGTTCCACCCATTCGCCATCGGGCCAATTTGCAGTATCATTTCCAACTGCATTTGCAAATATTTCGTTGAAGCTAATATCTCCTGTAACAATAGTGTTACCCGGTTCAGGTTGTCCGGGCGTAGGCCAACTTGCTGGTGACCATGGGAGCAATGGGTCTTGAGTTTCAACTAAGGATACATTTAGTCCTGAATCAGTATTCCACCAAGCCTTGTGAACAATTGTTCCAAACTGGTCAACCAGCATCAATTGGTCATAGTTGTTCCAGAGTTCAGTACGGTCAAAGAACTGTACAAGCCGTCTTCCATCAGCTGAAATCATAGTACCTGGCTGGGACATGTTTTGCTCGAGACTCAACATGTCAATGTGTGTGTCATTGCCCATGCCATCCATTATTTTCCAGCCCACTAAATCAAAATCACTATTTCCAGTATTATGCAATTCCAGCCAATCACCATCAGGCAGAGGCGCGCCATCAATAGTTGCGTTTGGCATCACTTCCGAAATTCGGATGAAAGAAGAACCACTAACTATCATGTCCCAAGGCATTGGATTAACTGCTTCAGGTGTCGGGTATGACGCCATTGACCAGGATGAATCTGGCTGCTGTGATAAAGAGAAACCGCCAACAGATGTAGTCCATGAAACCGATTGTGCTTCAGTACCATTAGGCCAAAGTAAACGCAAATTTTCGCCACCATTATTCAGTACACCATATGCATTTGAGGAATTTATTGCAATCACTCTGTACTCATCTGGAGTAATTATCATCGATGAACCGACTAGGTGACTTTCATTGAATGGAATTGTATTACCTGCGTTGTCAATCGCTGACCAGCCAGTTAGGTCGATGTCAGATTGACCAGAGTTCCAAATCTCGAACCATTCCCCGCCGGGCCATGATGCGCTATCATTGGTAGGCCATGGATTAGCCATAACCTCTGTAATCATCAAATCAGATGCCAAAGGTGCAGTTGCAGCATTATTCACCGAACCGGGTGTGGGCGTGGTAGTTTCAATCCAATCATTAGTGGCACTAACAGGATCCTCTTCCAAACTCTTCCCAGAACCTATTCCTGAACCAGAGTAGGTCCAAGATGCCTGACCCAAAGTTGTTCCAGAGGAATCAGCCATTGTAATTTGGTCATTGGTATTGGTCATGTAGAAATTTGCACTTCCATTCCTTGCAATTACCATGTAGTCGCCTGGTTGGATGGTCCAAGTACTCGAATTTCCCGATTGGAAACCTACGATGGAAGCGGAATCAAAAGTTAGAACTTTATTTGCCTTATTTGTTAAAGTCCAACTTAGAACATCGACAGGGGCAGAACCTGAATTATAAATTTCCATCCATTCGCCATTTGGCCAAACATCATCATCGTATCCTTGCGGGTTAGGTAAAGCCTCATTCAAACAAACCGGTCCACTGCAAGCGATTGCTCGCCCAGATGTAGCTTCTGCAAAATCTACTATTACAGCCATTGGCGCCAGTAATAACAAGCCGGTCAAGAATAACACGTGTGTTCGCATAAGCCCACCCATGACAAGCGACAATCGCTCTCATCCTTGATGCTTTCTTTTGTGGAGTTAAGACAATTTTTTGCATCTCGATTAAAGGAATCCAAATGCATCGTACTTTTGTGCAAATGTGTAAATCATAATTGGAACGATGATAATACCCATTCCATGGGATCTTCTGATTCCGATTCGTGGTGGAATTAAACCCATAATTGTGCCAATGATTAGTACTCCGATTCCAACCCATCCAGTAGACAACCAAACCAAAGCCGTAACGAAGATAATCACTCCTAGTACCATTGATTGTAGCGGCACAGCTTCGTGAAGTTGAAGAATACCTTTGCCGACATGCCTCATCAAAGGAACAGCGATGAGACCTGCGGCTATTGTCAGTGCGAGAAGTCGAATGAAGTCGGTAGTTGGATGAAGCCCACTCCATGTATCAACAGGATACATTTGTTTCAATGCGAGAGTTGCACCAGAACGTGAACGCCCAATGATGTATAGGAAGCCAAGGACCATCACAGTCACTGCAGTATTTGTTGCAGATAGTAGTGCAATGATTTCCAAGTCTTGTTTGGTGTGAGGGCTTTCACCTTCTCCAGCGGCTTCTGCACGGGCTAAGGCGAGTAATTCTTCATCAGTCATCTGTGTGAGTTGTCGAGTTTCCCAATCGAGGCCTACGCCCTCTTTCCCTTGTAACTTAGCAGCAGCATTTCTGCCACCCATTACTAGAACTGTTGCTTGAGCAGCAGTCATTCCGGGAAGAACCCCCATTGCAGCACCAGCGCACGAGGATAGGAAACAGGGAATCATTAACGGGCCCGATGGCGGTAATTCCCAATCCTCTTTTTGTGGAGGTATTTCTGATGTGGTCGCATAGATATCAAGTAAATTAGCAATTCCGAATAGACCAGCCAATGCAGGTAATAAAAGGCCTGCTCCGGGCATATCTACTGGTGATCTAACAGGTAGATTAAACACACCCCAGCCATACAATCCCGATAGCAAGAAGAATGCTGTTGCAGCGATGTATCCGGCGAATCTAGAGTCTCCGCCTAGTTTGCCCCAAGTGATTTTTTGAACCCACACCGGGAAGTCAAGTCTTGTTGTTTCTGTTGCTAATAACAGTAGTGAAATTGAGAGTAAGACAAATGGTAAGGCGCCACGAAGCGTATCATATAATCCAAGTTCAGGTCCAAAAGCGATTCTTGCTGCAATGATTAGCGGGAGCGAAAGAAATAGTCCGAGTTGGCTTCCTCTTGCGGAGTAAGCTACTCCCTTTGGGGCATTTCCTGATAACAGCATCCGGTGACCCGGAAGTAATGCAAGTGCAGTATCGGCACCGGGTGCCCCAATAAGTGCAGATGGAATATAATTCAGGAATGTATGAACCACTCCAGTCGCAACGATAATTCCAGCAGCAGCAGATAACGGTATTCCAATGGCCAATAATGCCGGTGAAACACCGAGGAGAATTAGAGCCACGTTGTTTACGTGGAAACCAGGGATTAAACCTGTTAGTGAGCCGATGCATACGCCAATGAATAGCGCGGCTATCATCCACCACATCTCAAGCCAAAACCCATCCATGATAATCCCTCACTCAATTGTCCTCGGCATCATCAGCGATACCGTTGCCATTTACATCAGCAACATCTGCTTCATCGAGGACATAGTGGTGTGCAAGTGTAATATCATCGGGAACTTCAATTAGTCGCCCAGTCCACTTCAAAGTTAGTCCTTCATGATATTCATTAAGGCCAATTGAACTAGACTTTGCATTAATCTTTATTTTTTGTTCCCCTCCTTCTTTCTGTAGGTAAGTTTGGCCCTCAATCGTCACAAAATTACCAACGATACTAGTTATTTTATTGAGATCATAAAATTCGGGTGCACCGTCTCCAAGGTCATACGGATTAGCATCTGTTGGCTCTCCAGTAAGGACCATATCGGCAACCATTAATTGGAATTCGGAATTAACCGAGTTCCAGGTTACAGTTAGATTAACTACAATTGGTTGGCCTTCTTCTAGCCATCCGAAGTGCTGGCCAACAGGAATATATGCGTCCATTTTTGCTAATGTATTGGGATATACAGCATCCGCAATGATAATTTTTGTATCACCCGTTTCACTCATTAGCGTTGCACCTGATACTACTCCGGTGACCAAGAAATTTGTTCCATCCGCAATATGCTCCAAAGTGCTGGCAGGATTACTTGCAAGTTGTCCTAGAATATTTTCGGCATCCGATACATCAATCAGTTCTACATCTTCAGAATTGGAAGCATCAATACACCATCCCGCATATGATGTCGACCAAATTAGCCTTCCACTAAAGGAAACCTCGTCCCCTTCAAATTCTGAAACATCACCTGCATTTTGTATACATGCTCTTAATTCTCCACCAGATTCTATTATTTCCTCACCAGAAATTTCACCATCTAGTAGTACTCTAGCGCCCTTATTATACGACCATGTTTGATAATTTGACCACCCAATAGTAGTAGGTTCAGGGATGTTAGAACCTACTGTTCTAATTTCGGGACCTTCAGTATGAATAGTCCACTGTAAGAATTTTTGGCTATATTCAATTACAGCGGTAACCTCAACCTTTTGTCCAGCCTCTAGCCATCGGCCAGGTGCAGAATGGATTATCATATTCATTTGGTGTTCGTGGTTTCCATAAGTGGGGTGATCACGTAAATCGAGTGATGTAAATGTTGCATTTGGGTTAACCGGTTTTGAAATATATCCTGTAATCGTAAATGCCTCTCCAACAAAATGTTCAGGATTTGCAGCAATGGTCGAAATGCCGATTAATGGCGCTTCAGGGACATCGGACTCATCCCATGAAAGAGCCCCATTTCCAAGAGCCTGTAGCCAAATTCTTCCATTATACTCAATTACATCACCGGTGGCTGTGACCTTTGTACCGATCATAGGAATTTCTCCAAATCTGTACCAGCGTAATTGTGCTACACCCGTTTCGTCTTCGATGATAATGTTGACACGGTCTTCACCAGAGGAATAAGGGTCTTCTACCCATGAAAGAACTACTCCTTCAACCGAGACAACCTCATTGTTATGCTCGACCAGATTTTCAATTTTAATAACCTCTGGTTCACGAACCATTGCATAGGCGTTCATTGCAGCTACCAATAGCACCGATAGTGCAAACATGACCCATAAGCGCTGGCCTCTAAGTTCAGGACTGTCGTCAAGTAGTCGATCTACAAAACCAGAAAAACCGCCGCTTTTCACTTCGGACTTGTGGACTGCGACATACTCACTGTGCTCAATTCTACCATCGGAGTTAGCATCATATGTTCCAAATACAGCGTCAACATCAAGGCTTTCCGAAGTTATATTCTCATCTTGTCCCGAAACTTCAACCGCCGTATCTGGTGAAAAACATCCACATTCGATAGCTCGTTCTAGAAGTGTATTCTTATTTCCAGAAATCTTTTGATTTTTCTCTTTAAGCAGACTCTTCAATTCAGATACAGTATTCTCATTATACAGTTTAGTGAATGACAATACAACTTCGGGCTCAGTGATTGCGATTGGGACCTCTTCCTTTGTCGGCGACGAACTCTTTGGTACATTTAGACTGAAATAACCCATCCAATTTTCTTTGAATACAAAAATGACTAGTATAATGCTTGCATTTATCGCTATAAAATCTGGAACTCCAATTACTGGATAAGGTGTGGACCATCCGAATTCATTACCAATATTGAATATGCTGAACCAGTTAATTCGTGTGGCTTCAGCGGTGCAGTTATCTGAACTACAGAGGAAATTTAGCCACCCTAGGAAGCCAAAAAGATTGAGCAAACTTAGTGCTAGTGCCGAAATCGAAAAAATTTTCAATGGGGTTTCAGATTTCTCGGTCATACCCTGTCCAGAGCATTCAATTCATTATCACTTGCGTAGGGAAAGGACTTGATATTAGATGTGAAAGGCCACAACATGAGGGACCGTGTGATACGTGATGAGATTCATCGCGACATTTTCGTTCCGGCTCGCATTGCTCGTCTAATCGACACTCGGGAATTCCAGCGACTGCGTAACATTCAGCAACTTGCGACATGCCATTACGTCTTCCCTGCAGCAACTCACAATAGATTCGCACACAGTCTTGGAGCGTACCATTTGGCAACAGTACTTTGTGAACACCTTTCTGAAGTCCAGCCAGGGATTATTTCAGATGAAGATTCGGAACTAGTGGCCATAGCGGCACTACTACACGATATTGGTCATCCTCCATTTTCACATTTGTTAGAGACTGACAAAGTGTTTGCTAATTTCCATAGCCACGAAGATTGGGGTAGAATGATGCTCGAATCTGAAGAAACAGACATTGGAGTCGCAATTCGAGAGGTTCTTGGTGATGAAAGGACAGGTAGATTGTTTGCAATGTATGCTGGTGAAACAGAATTCGGTGGAAAACCAATCGCACCATTCCTAAAAGAAATTATCAGTAGCCAACTGGATGTTGATCGCATGGATTACATGATTAGAGACCAAGCGAACTCAGGGGCACAAATCGGTGGTTTCGATTCAGCACGTGTGATCCGTGCTCTTCGAGTTAATGATTCGGGCCAACTCTATGCAAAAGATTGGGGCCTACCTGCGATTGAAGCATACTTAGTAACTCGATACCACCTTTACAATCAGGTCTATTTCCACAAGGTAAACCAACTAACGCAGGAATACTTGGTAAGGGTCCTTTCACGTGCGAAAGAATTAGCAATTGTTGGGGAGTTAACTCTGAGTGAATCACTCAACAATATGTTGTGCAATACGGAATTAACTGTTAAGCAATATGTTCGCCTTACCGATGCCGATATCAATGGTGTTTTGATGGATTGGGCCGACCATTCGGACCCAACACTTTCAGGATACGCCAATCGTCTTGTATCACGCCGTGATTATCACAAATCAATTCGAATTGGTGAACTAACTACTGAAATGAGTTCCGTTGTAATTCCGAAAATACTCCCCATTCTTGAAAATTCAGGATTCTCAAGTAGTGACATAATCACTGCAAGTATCCGTAAGAAAGGATACATGCCCTACAGCCAAGGCATAAAACTCGAAGACGGAAGGGATGTCGTCGAGCACTCACCTCTAATTCAAAGCCTAGTACAAACTTCTGAACAGGCTTTGATATTTATTCCAGAAGGAGTAAGAGATGAATGTGAGCAGGTTGCACGAGAAGTGATTAAACCGTCACAATCAAGTCTCTCATCTTTCTGAGAGTGATTGCTACGGACCTGTAGCTTAGTTGGTGGAGCTCCCGGCTCATAACCGGGCGGTCGTGGGTTCAAGTCCCTCCGGGTCCACTTTTAGCCCTGCAGTAGTTCGATTGCAATTAGGTCAGAATTACTAATCCATCCGAAGTTATGTGAATCATCACTAGCAGTTGGGTCCGGATTGTCACCTTCGACGAATAATCGGTTTCCATCTATACGGGATACACGTTTTACGCAAGTTACTAATTTTTTCAGTGGATGAGAAAATACAACTAATAAATTTGGAGATACATTCTGGCCGGTATATTCGATACACTTGACCAAATCACCATCATTCAGTGTCGGCCACATCGAGTCGCCTTTTACAATCACTTTCAAGATGCGCGGATCCATGAAATTTCACGGCCCTTTACGCCCCAGAACATTGAGTGAATTGCTTCGATTGCATCCATCAATTCTTGAGCGTGTACAGCAGAGACTTCAACCTTGCACGCCGAGCACAATTTTGCTGCCTGCCAGAATGTATTGTGAAGGTCCGGATTGCCTTCTAGGTGCTGTGGCTTGAAGAAATCAGTCCAAAGAACTAGTAATTCATCCTTACATTTCTGTGCTTCTTCTTCCTTTATTGCTGCATAGCGCGACATTGTGTTTAGGTATGCCGCCATTGCAGTTCCATCATCGGTAGATGGGCAACTAAGAGCCAGCATTTTGTTAGTCATCGATTGTACTGCTTCGCCTGCAATTCGTGCGCTTGCAGGGTCGTAAACACCACATGGCCCGTCACAATGTGCTTCTGCTTCAATGGTTATTTCTTCACTCATCAATATCCCTCTGATGTTCCTTCGATAGGGGATAGGCATATCAACATGTGCCCGCGAGTGAAAAGCAACACAGTTTCCCTTTTAGACAAGGCAAGTTCCCAAAATGGTTATGAGGGTCGAGAAGGTGGGTTGTGCATAGGTGATATTATGAAGGCTCTACGTCGCTCTTTGTTCCTCCTCGCTGTATACATGGCGAGCACCCTCGTAATTGCAACTCCGGCAGCGGCTCAGGTCTCTGTTCCTGCAGTTGATTTACAGTGTCTTTCACCGAACCCAAGCGGTGCGGTAGACGTACCTGTATATCCCGGCGCTACATTAACTGGATTTGCAAATTGTAAGGTAACTAACACTAACTCATACGCAGAAAGAATTCAAATTCAAGTTTCTGCCGATGGACTGGTAGTTGCAGCACCAGGTACCATCTCTCTTGGACCGAATGCTGAATCAGAATTCCAAACCACAGTTAGAGCAGACCAGCGCATGACAATGTCTGGGCGTAATCTAATCGTTACCGCTACTGTTGTCGAAGCAAACGGTTTGCCTCCGCCAAACATTGCAGAATCTCAGGTTCAGATGATTATCAACATTCTTCAGTTTAGCCGCTTACAGGTTGAAGCAACAGAGCCTTTCATTCAATTGTCACCTAAGACTGACCACAACTTCGAGTTCAAGGTTTACAATCAAGGTAACTGGGCTGATAAGTTCAAAGTAGGCGTCACTGATGACTCACGTGACAAACTGGAAGAGAAGGGATTCCAGATATCGATCCCACTAGTGTCTGTTGAAATCGAAGGAATGGCAGCTCCTACGAAAGTCCGTGTACTAATCAGAACCCCAAAGAATCAGGGATGGACTGATGAATACCACACTCTAGAGTTCGAAGCAATTTCTGAATTCTCGTGTAGATACGAGACTAGCGGATGTAACTTCATGACTCAGATGGTTACTATCTACGTACGTGGTGTCTACCTACCTGGCTTCGAAATAATCCCTTCACTAGCTATGCTTGGAATGGCAGCAGCAGTTATTGCAAGACGCAATATGGATGATGATGATGACGAGGCCGAATGGCGAGAATCAGCACCCGGTCTGTAAAATCTACTAACCAATTGATACTAGTACTAGCCCGAGTAGGGGTTGTATTGATAACGAATCGCTGTGCGTGAGTTATTGTTAGCGCTTAGGTGATTTGAATGAGTGGACTTCTAGACAAAGCAAACGAAACAGTAAAGGCAAGTGCAGAAAAAGAAGATTCTGCAAACAAAAAGGACATCGAAACCGATGTAGTATGGGCCGATGGTCTGGAATCTGAGTCTGGCAATGGTTTGGATTCTACAAAATTAAAATTCCAACTAGGTGCAATTGTAGGTTTTCTCGTTACAATGATATTGGTATTCTTTGTTGATAATTTAGTACTCTTCGCTGGGATTACACTTGATGATTTATTAGTACCAGGTGTTCTATTATGTTGGGCTGCTTTCAATGGTAAGGAGTTAATGGTCAAAGAATTTGATACAATGAAATTAGGTGCAAGTGCCGTAGCGTTTCTAATTATAACTGGCGTGTTTGCAGGCGTTGCTATATTCAATGCAACCGATAGTGGGGTAACAATTGCAAATATTGAATTCGACGGCGAAGATAACGAAATCGATCTTGACTTCTATGGTCCAAAAGGAATGGATTACACGATCGAAGTATTAGTTGATGGTAAGGTTGAATATTCACATGACGCTACAATTAGCATTGATAAGGGAAGTCATTCTGTTGATTTAGATGATTTCTGGAAGGGCAATGCCGAGGATATGAATGGGGACACTTTGGTTGAATATGAGATCAAAGTAATTTCAGATGGGTTTGAAGATTCAATGACCTTTGACACTATTATGAACAGAGAAGCAGATACTGCATTTGTTAAGGTAACCGAAGTTTTCGAAATAATTCCTCCGGGCCAAGGGGAGGACCAATCTTCAAAAGAATACACTGGTATTACTGTTGAAATGATTGTTGGAATGGGTAATCCAGATGCGTCTTATGATTTTGCAAATAACTACTTCACAGGAACTTCTCCCCAACCAATGGCCACTGATTGGTCTGCAACTGTCGTAGTGAAACTTGGCTTTGATATTCGGCATACCTACGATGAAATAAACGTAGATGAAGGGATTGGAGAGAATGGAGCGGGTCAGTTTAACTTCGACTGGGTTACTTTAGATAACGGAGCAGACTTAGAGCGTAGTGACTTTTACGATATCGATGGTTGTTATACATTTGAAG
>JABIGM010000017.1 GCA_018650165.1 Methanobacteriota archaeon | reverse complement strand
CACAGGTCCATTGCATATGCAGCATCAGTTCCGGCCGAAAAACCGCCGCTTTGGTAAGCATCCATTGCAGCAGAAACATCGTCGCCAGGTATGGCTTGTGGGAACCATTTCAGAACATCTTCGCTGTCATTTAATAGAACATATGCCGTCAATGTTTCACCATCGTTGGGAATCAAAGAAATCTCAGGAACAGTGACTGCTTTTACAGTTACATCCTCCTGACTTAAATCTTCAATGAGTGCCTCGATTTGGGTAGAGTTGACTGGTTCTAATGTGACCACCTGTAAATCACTACCAACTTCTAAATCAGAAGTAACCTCATCAACATTAGTTCCCGTATAGCCTTGAACTGCAGCGAGAGTAACGATTGATAATGTTAGCAACATAATTACTGCTAAGCGATTAACCGATTCTGTAGAACCACTGCCTTTGAGACCACGCTTAACATCGGATAAGAGAGGGGTTCTACTGAAGAAGAATTGCATAATACGAGGCCCGGCTGCTCCGATTCTTCCAAGTAATAACGCACCACCAATCCAAAGCATGAATGGGCCAAATATGTTGATCAATCCTTCAACAAACCAATTGGTAAGAATTCCATCTTCGCTTCCATTCATTTCCAAATAGGTATCAATTGCACCTAAGGATCCAACCAAGAATAATGTCCAGTGTAGCCAAACCTTTGGTTTGCTAACTTTCTTTACTCGGCTTACACCTTCATCAATTTCTAATTCCATGAAATCACGTGCTCTTGAGCGTCCAAAGATTAGAGCTAAACCGAGTGTTGCAATAATTGTAAATATCGTTGCACCGAGACTTAACGCAGGATTTACACTAAATCCAAGAGCTTCGAATTGCATGAAACCAACACTTGCCAGAACTATTGGCACTGCGGCCATTGCAAGCAAGTAGCCTGCAAACCATGCTACGAATGAAACAACGGCTAATTCAAGGAGAACCATACTTTGCAAATCCTTGGATGATGCCCCTATCACCCTATGTATTGAGATCTCACGTCTACGTTGTTCTAATGATAATATTAGACCGTAAATCAACACCGATAATGAAAGTACAACGATTGGTATCATAATCACATAATCGAAGGCTTGAATCAAGCCAAGGAAAATTTCTAGGAAGACAATTGTTGACCCAACAATGTCAACATAGTAAATTTCGATTTGCCCATCATTGTAAGTTTTCTCTTCTGTATCTCTGCTAAGGTCATCTAACCAATCAGTAGCATCTGCAGTTGAAGTTGTAGGGAGTAACGAGCGGTCTAGTGTAAGTCCGAAGAAGAAATGATCATTATCAATTAATGTTACTTTTTGAGTTTCATTGAGAACCGTAAGGGTCGCATATACTGGGTTTGCAGACAAAGTAGGATTGCCTTGGTCCCAGGGCGCATAGATTCCAAGAATTGTCAAATTCTCTACAATCAAAACCTGTTGACAGTGAAGAACACCTTCTCTAGAAGAATATATCTTTCCTTCACAGTCATCCTCGTCCATAGAACCAGGGAGTGCAGACTCAGAAGTATATGAGAAATTCAGAGTTCGAAGAATATCACCGACTTCTGCATTTGCTTTACTTGCAACGTCTGAAGGAATATAAACGCCTCTTTGGGCTTCAACTTCTTCGGGAGAGACCCATATGCTCTCTTCGCCGATTAAATTTTCAGAAAGGCGATCTGCTAATACCCCATCAAAGGCACCGGGGCCGAGAAATGTAATCGCCCGACCATCGAAAACAGGAGGGCCATTTCGATATTCATAATCCCAAATACCTTCAGTATCCCAATCTCTTAGGGGATCTGTAGAGTTCGCACTTTCCATTGCTAAGGGTAAAGCGAGGTACACATCTTCATTTCCAAAAGTAAACTGACTATGGAGTCCTTTCTTTCCCAAGACTACTGTACAATCGGAAAACTCATCCATCACAGTAAATTCGTCACAGGTTTCTATCAGAGTTCCTGTGTCATTTGTCCAGCCTGAAGTGTCATTAGAAGGCGCTTTATTGAATTCTACTTTGGCATCAAATACATCATTTTCAAGTGAGTTTTCAAAGAATACCTGAGAAAGTCCAACCCCGTAAGAAAGCACAGTAGTGATTACAAGACTTGCGAGGAATACTCCTGCGAAAACAGCGATTCCACGCTCACGGCCACGCCATGCACCAATAGCTGCTAATCGCAGATTCGATGGCAAATCACGTAATTTGCGAGGCACATCTCTACGCATGGTACTAAATCTGGATGAAAGGCTCATTCTTCTTCACCTTCCGTATCA
Organism: Methanobacteriota archaeon; assembly: GCA_018650165.1. GTDB lineage: Archaea > Thermoplasmatota > Poseidoniia > Poseidoniales > Poseidoniaceae > MGIIa-K1. Next base: position 53,375 of record JABIGM010000017.1, on the reverse strand, counting down.
AGTCCCCATGCTGAACGTATATCGCTCGCAGCAACTAATCCATCTCGCATCAATAGCATTCTGTCTGCTTTACTAGCCAAATCAGGGTCGTGGGTAACCATAAGAATAGAAATTGGATTTTCTTCATCATGGCATAAATCTTTGAACAATTGTAGTACTTCCGCACCAGATGCTATGTCCAGATTTCCAGTTGGCTCATCTGCCAATAGAAGTGGCCGATTGCCAGCAATAGCACGCGCTATTGCGACACGTTGTTGTTGACCACCTGAAAGTTGGTCTGGAATATGATCCATTCGATCGCTAAGGTTTACTCGCTCTAATGCCACTCTAGCTCTTTTCTCAGCTTCTATTGATGAGACGCCAGATATTTCCAAAGCCATAGCAACATTGTCCAAAGCAGAGAGATGGTCAAGCAAATGAAAATCTTGGAATATCCATCCAACAAGGGTTCGGCGTACATCAACAACCGCAGAAGGATTTTTCAATCCATACTTGCGTGAATTCAAACTAATTTCACCAGAGTCGGCAGGTAACAGACCACCTATTATGTTCAATAGAGTAGATTTGCCACAACCAGATGGCCCCATTAAAGCGACTAATTCGCCTCTTTTCATTTCCATATCTATGCCTTTTAGCACATGGAGTTTATTTGATCCAGAGCCAAATGATTTGTTCAGTGCCTCGACCTCAATCATACACTCACAACTAAGCAGCATCAGCGAGTTATGGTATATCAAATGCTGTTTCAATTGCTAGATAATTTGACGTACTAAAATACAATAATTACAGCGACAGCCCCTTATTTGGTTATGAATGGCAAAGCGGAATTATCGAATCTATTACGCAGCCGTCCTAGTATTCCATTTCTTGGAAATATTCCATTTCGATATTGTTGTTTCTCCATTACTTCTTCGACCCAGGTCTCTAGTTCGTGATCCATTATATCCCCAGTTTACTTTTGGAACCGCCCCTATAATGGCTTTTGGATGTAATTACTAAACTAAGTGTTTTAAATAACACTAATCGTCACTTCTATCGACAATCATTTCATCATAAAGTTTGATATTTAGAAGAACTTCACCGAAATCTCGTGCATATGCACATAATCGACGTATAGATTCAGACATCCGGAATTTGAATAAATCTGCTTTTGTCAGTTTCCTTTCTTGTACAAATTGTTCTTCGAAAAGTGTAATTTCATTTTGGGAGTCTTTTAGTGAAAGCCTCGCTTCTTCGAGTTCATATGAGTCCCTAGTTCTGATGTTTATCATCAGTTGTTTGATGGATTTTTGCCAAACAAATAGATGTATCATTGGTGCTTTATTCGCATCCATTGACACTTCGTCTGCCGACTTTACCAAGTCTGCCATTTGTAGTGCATGGTCCATCATTCGCTCCAAAGCACGAGCTAAATTGGAAAATTCGACTGCTTGGTTACGCCCGATTTTTAGAGCTGTAGATACTAAATGTGAATCCAATGCAATACAGACTTGCCTCGCTACCAAATATAGCAGAGCGTCGACTTCTGCTTCTCTTTCATCTGCATCACTCAGAAGTTCAATATCATCTCCTTCCAAGACTGACACGATGTCCTTTACAAGAGATGTCAATTGTAAGTACATGCGGTTTATACTAGCGGTCAATGGCATTTCAGTTGAATTAATCAAACAAATTAATTCGGTACTTGTATCAGATTCATTCATTGTTTCAAATCCTCTCGTATTTCTCAAAAACCGACGGACTTGACTTCTGTAAACTCTTTCTTGCCCAGGTGGAAAAATGATTCTTATTGTGTCTACTCCTGAAAGATAAGCACCCATTAGATGATCGTGCAGGGAATTTTTTGGCAATTTGCCTGCATCGATGGAAACTCTCTTTTCTTGGTGGTCTAGCATGTCTATGGGCGTAAGACGCAGTGCCCCACTCGGTCTCCAATCAACCCGTACGCCATCGCGTGGCTTGAGGGACATTTGGTCTATCCAAGGTTTTGGTAGGCTGAGAGTATATGTGGATCCTCCTGTAAGTTGCACTTTGCGCACATCCATGTCGCCTGGTCCGTATGCCATCTCTCTCACTCTAACCTAATATTTACTTCTATATAGATTACTGGGGCTACAGGTGATATACCTTCTTTGTGTAGAGAATACTAATGGAACCTGCAACTGTAATCCTACTGACTGCTGGATTTGCTGTTTGTGTGTATATGGCATGGAACATCGGAGCAAATGATGTTGCGAATGCAATGGGGACTAGCGTTGGCAGTGGTGCTCTGACTTTGAGAAGAGCAATCATTGTGGCTGCGGTATTCGAGTTCTGTGGTGCTGTATTCTTTGGTAGCCATGTTACCGACACCATCCGCAAAGGTGTTCTTGATTTTGGAGATGATGGCTTCTCCAGAGAATTAAGTCAAAAACTGATGTATGGATTTATGGCTGCCCTTCTAGCTGCAGCAATATGGTTGACTATTGCTACAAAGTATGGATTGCCAGTATCGACAACCCACAGTATTGTTGGAGGAGTTATCGGGATGGGGCTCTTTATCCAGCCGGACTCTGTTAACTGGGGCAAGGTTGCTGAAATTGTAATCAGTTGGGTTGCATCTCCACTCCTAGGTGCAATATTGGCATTCGTTTCGTTCCGCATTATCAAGAAGGTTATTTTCGATCATGAAAAGCCTCTAGAAAGGACAAGAAGTATTGCACCACTTCTTGCATTGCCTACATTCTTTGTTTTAGGCCTAGCATTACAATTCAAAGGCTTGAAAGGTTTCTACAAAAATTTGGATAATAGTGGATATATCAACAAAGAAGAATGGTTGCCATGTGACCCTGGAAAGTATAGTTGCAATACATTCAATCCCCTTGCAGAGGGCGCCTGGATACCTCTAAACAGTTTCCTGATGGCATTGTTTATTGGTATGATTGCTAGTTCCATTTTATGGTATGTCCTAAAGCGATATAAATTCAAAGAAGAAGGCTATGAAGGTGTTGAAAGGGTATTCATCTGGCTACAAATAATCACTGCATGTTATGTTGCATTCGCCCATGGTGCGAATGATGTTGCAAATGCAATAGGCCCAATGGCTGCAATATACGACATCGCTTCTTCTTCCACTGGAATATTATCTCCTGACAAGGTCGATGTTCCCATTTGGCTACTTCTAATTGGAGGTGCAGGAATTACAGTCGGTGTGGCTACTTGGGGCTACAAGGTAATGGACACTATCGGAACAAAAATTACCCACATCACACCATCGCGTGGCTTTGCAGCAGAATTTGGAGCTGCAACAACCGTACTAATATTCTCGATGCCATTCCTGGCTGTGCCGATATCGACAACACACACCCTGGTCGGTGCAGTAGTTGGAGTCGGTCTAGCCGGTGGTGCCGCAGCAGTTGATTTCAGAGTGTTCGGGAAAATTGCAGCCAGTTGGGTTGCTAGTTTACCCGTTGCAGGATTTGGAGCAGTAATGTTCTACATTTTGTTTGCTGGAACTCCAACCAATGTAGCAATTGTCGTATTGCTCTCAATAATTGTCACCGTATTTGTAATGATTAGAACTGAAACTGTGGAAGATGAATCTATTGAATCAGTAATCACTTCGCAATCATTCGATAAATTCCATGAGCATGCTAAATCAGTACAGAAAACAGTTGAGAATATGAATGAAGCAATCAATGCAGCAGCAAATGGCAAAGATCCGAGTAAATTCATCAAAGCCACTATTGCTGCAGAATTAGAAGCCGATATCATCAAATCCGAAATACAGGGTGAAATTGGTACTGGAATCAGGTTCGCAATTGGCAGAGATACATTCTTGCACATGCTATCACGGCAGGATAGAATTGCAGATTATGCCCAAAATGTAGCTGAACAATTGTCATTTAGAGAATTGTTCAATGGCAAAAAGGCTCGAACGAACCTGAAAGAAATGGCTACTGCTGTTGTAGAAACTGTTTCTAGTTACGAAAAGGCTGTTGATTCATTGAAAGAATTATCACGATCTGGATTTACTAACAAAGAGAAGAAAGTACTCCTTGAGTGCGTCAGAGAAGTCAATTTAAAGGAGCATGAAGCGGATGAGATTGAAGCAAAGGCTGCAGCGCATGTATTCACCACTGGAGACGATGATGCTCTAGCTGCCATGCACATGTACCGCGTATTGCAACGGTTGGATGATGTTGCTAATGCTTGCGAGAAGGCTGCAAATGCATTCTTGCCTAGTCTCTCAAGGTGAGTTTTAAGCGAAGAGGTAGAATAAATCCTAGTAAATGTGGAGACCAGCCCTCTTCAGATTCCTCCATGAAGGGGGAACGAACTACTTGCACATCAAGCGTGGGGTTAAATCGGCAATACTTGTCCGATATACGATGGACCCGCTCTTGAAGGCGAAGTTGCAAAAGCAGCGATACCACATTGTGGGTGAACATGGCGGGGTAAAAATCTGCCATTGGACTAAGGAATCTTTGCTCAGAGACCGCCAATGCTACAAGGGCAAATTCTACGGTATTGCAAGCCATAATTGTATGCAAATGTCCCCAGTTGTAGACCAATGCAATCTAGCCTGTTCATACTGCTGGAGAGAGCCACATATGGATACTCTAGAGTTGGCTGACCAAGACCCTCTCGAGATGTTATATGATTCCGTTAAGGCTCAGCGAAGACTTCTTTCTGGATTTGGAGGAAATCCTAAGGTCCCTAAAGAAAAATTCCTAGATGCTCAAAACCCCAAGCATGTTGCTATTTCACTTAATGGCGAGCCAACCCTCTATACTCGCCTTTCAGAATACATCGAGTTGTGTCATTCTCATGGTATGACAACGATGCTAGTCACAAATGGGACTCTTCCTAAAGTGCTTGAGAGACTCGATACTTTACCAACACAATTGTATGTATCAGTCGATGCTCCAAACAAGCAGGTATTCGATGAGATTTGTCGACCAAAATGGAATTCCGCAGCATGGGATAAGTTCGATGAAACAATTGATTTATTGCCAAGCCTAGATACAAGAATCGTCTGCAGGCATACTCTGATTAAAGGACGTAATATGAAACCTGAACATATCCCTCAATACGCTGCACTCGATAACAGAGCGGACCCTGATTGGATTGAGTGTAAAGGGTATGTTCACGTAGGTAATTCTCGAGAAAACCTGACTGCTGAAAATATGCCGTTCCACGAAGACATTCTTGATTTCTCAAATGCCTTGGCTCCATTGACAGACCGTAAATTATTGGACGACTCCCCACCGAGTAGAGTTGCTTTAGTGGGTCGTGAAATTGTACCAATTCCAATTCCCGAAGCAACAATGTTCTTCCCTGAAGACCTTGGAATAGCTGAATCAATAAAGCATCTGAAAATCATTCGGTGAGGTGAACAATTTGCGAAAGGTTATGCTAGCAAGAGGAGGAGCATTATCGCCTCACTCTGGCCTAGGTGGAACTCATGCAGCACTTGTAGAACGCTTGCGTTCTGGGACAATTACCGGCTATGAAGTTGGAGATGTCCATGAATACAAGATTAGTAAAAATCCGATTAAACGATTGTGGAGAAGGTGGAAGAGTGGTCCGTCCGCTGTTAAGTTATCATCTTTGAAGCATGACCTAGTCCACATCACAGACCAAGAACAGGCAGGTCTGGTTCCTATATCGGGACACACAATTGTAACAGTTCATGATTTATTTCATCTATTTCCTTCCACCAGAAATGGCATTGCTGTTGGGGAACAAAAGCCATCGCTTTTACGAAAGAAAGACCTCTCTAAAGTTCGGAAAGGTTTGGCTCGAGCAAACTTACTAGTCTGTGTATCCAAAGATACTCAACAGGAATGTGAGATGCGATTTCCCGGCGTTCCTACCACTTGGATTCCACATGCCATCAAACTTGATGATTACAATGTAGAAACCGAGTGTCCTTCGTGGTTTAGCAAAGGATGCAACCTACTTGTGATAGGTAGTGAAGAAGAGCGAAAAAGAGTTGATTTTGCAATCGAAGTATGTGGAGGAATGGATGTCACTCTCCACAAGATAGGCGCGGAATCTTCAACGGAATCTAAATCTGAATTGATTGAGTTGGCAAAGCAAGAAAATTGTAATCTAAACTGGGTAGGTAGATTGGAACAAGATGAGATGATTGCCGCATTACAACACGCTGATGCGCTTCTGTTCCCTTCAGTGGCTGAAGGTTTTGGTCTTCCACCTCTAGAAGCGTATGCAGCAGGAACGGTGGCGTTAGTGGCTGATGCCCCAGCACACAATGAAATTCCACTAGAACATCATATCTTACCGATTGATGATATCGAAATGTGGAGAACTGCTATTTTAGAACTAGAAGATGAGAGCGTAGCAGTCCGTACACGTGCCGAAGATTTCTCAATCCAAAATTGGGCGCAACGACTTCAACAAGCCTACGATTCCTTATTTTGAATCCAGATTTTCCGCCGTTGACTTCATGGAGGGGTTTGAGGTGGCAGGTAATATGCAGCCAGTACAGAGTGTAGCAATCATCGGCGCAGGCAACATGGGTTCAGGTATTGCCCAAAAAACCGCTCAAGAAGAATTTGATGTTCAAATGGTAGACCGTGAGGCTCAATGGGTCGAACGTGGCCAATCAATTATTGCTGATTTCCTTTCAGAAGCTGTTGAACGACGTATCTTTTCTCCGCAACAAGTTGAAGAGATCCAAAGTAGAATTACTCCTGTAATTGGTACTGAAAATACCGCACCAGACACAGACCTAGTAATCGAAGCCGTATTCGAGGATTTCGATATCAAGACTGCAGTATTCAATACATTGAATGAAGCATGTGGGGAAAACACAATTCTTGCTTCCAATACATCATCACTTTCAGTAAATGACTTATCTGCGGCTTCGGGAAGACCTGACCGCTTTGTGGGCCTACATTTCTTCTATCACCCAGCAAAAAACCGATTGGTAGAAGTCATTCCGGGTAATGATACATCAGCTGAAACAATTGCTAGAACTGTACAATACTGTCGTGGGCTTGGCAAGGTAGTTATTTTGTGTAAAGACCGCCCTGGTTTCGTAGTGAATCGATTCTTCGTGCCATGGTTAAATGAAGCATGTCTACTCTTACAGGAAGGCATTGCAAGTGCTGCTGCCATCGATGCTGTAGCAATGAAAGCATTCAAAATTGGCATGGGGCCATTTGCATTGATGAATCTTACAGGACCTCCAATTGCTCTGCATTCAACTGATTATCTAGCCGAACAATTAGAGACGCCAAGGTATGTTGGTGCAGAGAATCTTAGGGAGATGGTAGAAGCAGGTAATCAATGGGATATTGGAGAAGATATCGATTGTAGTGAAGAGGCTGCAAATATCATTAAAGTTCGGTTATTAGGCCAGGTCTTTGCTGTAGCAGGACAAATTATTGATGAAGAAATTTGTTCACTTGAAGACTTAGATAGAGGAGCAAAGGTCGGATTACGTTGGGCGTTTGGACCGTTCGAATTAGCCAACCGTCTTGGAATTACTCAGGCCAAAGAAATGGCAGAAGATTACTGCGAACTTGCAGATTTCCCAGTACCTGAAATATGGATGAGAGATGCTCCATTTGACTTCAATTATGTAGACCTGAATATTAGCGATGGAATTGCTACAGTTACAATTAACAGACCAGAGGCAATGAATGCACTGAATGAGACTGTTGTCAATCAACTTGGAAGGGTACTAGATCTGGCAAACTCAGATGATTCGGTTAGAACAATTGTTCTTGACGGTGCAGGTAAAGCATTCGTTGCAGGAGCGGATGTCAAGTTTTTCGTCGACAAGATTCGTGCAAATTCATTCCCTGATATTTACGAATTTACAGCAAATGGTCATGCGGTACAAGACAAACTTGAATCGTCTTCGAAAACCACAATCGCTCTAACTACCGGTCTCGCCCTTGGTGGTGGTTTGGAACTAGCCCTTGCTTGCGATTATAGAATTGGAACAAGAAAAACGCAATTCCGATTTCCTGAAACTAGCATCGGTATTTTCCCTGGCTTAGGTGGAACTCAACGCCCGGCTAGAATTTGTGGAATCCCTGCAGCACGCTGGGCTGTTCTTGCTGGAAATTTCATGGATGCTAAGAGTGCAGCTGACCTCGGGCTTGTAACTCATCTAGTAGATATTGCAGAAGTTGATTCTACAATCAGTTCACTTGATGTTACAGGTAAACCCGGAAATAAATACCCCGGTGCACCAGCAAACCCTGAATCAAAAGTTGCTATTTTTGCTGAATCGTTCTACTCCGATTCTAACTTAGGAACAATCTTGTCTGGAAATTGCCCAGATGGGTTTGATATTGAGGATAGAAATATTTCAAGACAAATTAAATCCTTGTCAAGAACTGCTCCAATCGCACTTTTACTCGCTAGTGAATTAATTGATATCGCCGGTAATTTCAGTCTTTCACAGGGACTATCCAAAGAGTTAGAAAATCTCGAAAAGATATTTTCTACCGATGATGCGCTCGAAGGTTTAAGTGCACTAATTGAGGGTAGAAAACCGACATATCTGAACTCTTGATGGTGTTAGAGTTACACTATGTTTTATTTCAGACACCTCTTACAGGTATCATGCCCGACCCACCATTGACTCTCCCAGATGATGTCTTTAACGATTTAGAGACGCATATTGATAACACGGTGAACAATGGTAAGCATATCCGTTCAGTCCTTGCCAAGCATTCATCTGGAGGTCCTTGGAATACAGATTGGGAAGTCGCGGCTGCTGTCGAAGCACTCCATGTGTTTGGTAGCAGATGGACAATCGAAATACTGTCGACTCTTTACATCGCTGGACCAAGAAGGTTCAATCAACTCAAAACATTACTATCGGGTATCTCAAGTCGTACCTTATCCGATAAATTGAGGTTGCTAGTCGAAGAAGGACTTGTAATTCGCCAAGTCGATGATGGCCCTCCCATTCGAGTGGAATATATCCTTTCGGAACACGGAATTACTTGTGGAAGACTACTATCACCATTTGTTGCACATCTCAAGATTTGCAATGGTTCAATGAAGAAAAAGTAATGATTCAACTAACCGAATCCATTACAAATGAGTAGCGATGAATATATTCTATGGCGCTTCTGAAACAGTGGATATCTCAACGCCCGTGGCTAGCCGCGGGAATTGTTGGTGCCACTGGTGGTTTAGTTGGTTTGGGCTCAAGCCTCTCTGCCTTCGCATTTTCCAGAGGAAGTGTTGATGCAAAGGTTGGTGAGTTTGAGCATCCATTACGCCGCAGGATCCTTCGCACTCTAGAAAAGAGCCCCGGGCTTTGTTACCGTGAGTTACAGTCGAATCTATCGGCAGCAAATGGAACTCTGCGACATCATCTGGATGTACTAACCGGCCGTAAGTCGATTACAATAATTTCAGTCAATGGACGAACCTGCTATTTTGCAGGAGCTCCAACCCAAGTTGAAGTCCTAAGAGGGATGAATGTCGGAGAAAGTGAAGCCGCTAGTAAAATGCCGATTGGTCTTTCCCTTGTTCAGAGAACTATCATCGACGATATCAGAATTAACGGAATCCCTCGTTCTCAGGCATCTCTTGCTAGAAGGATTGGGCGTTCTCGAGCTACTGTCCACTCAGCGATCAAAGTATTACGACGTCGCGGAATTATGCGTGAAGACAGAATTGAAATGGCACCACACCTCATCGATGCTGAAGAATGGCAGAGTTCTCGCGCACTTGATTACGAGTGGTCGGATGAAAGACGCTGATTCGATAATCGTCTCTTGAGCGGCGTTAGATGCGCATTGTTCAAGACCTCTCGTCAACCGGTTGTCCTTATGTTCGATTTACGTCTCGATGAAATCCCCTTGCCTGCGAGCAAGAAGGACAGAGACAATCTAATTTCATGGATCATTGATACTCTATGCTTACATAGACGCCGTGAGGAATCTGCATCCGATGATGGTACTTTTTCTCCAATTCACAGAATACTAGCAGAACATCTGTTTACTGACCCAAGCCGTGGCTATGAAACTCGTGAATTAGCAGAAGAGCTTGGCCTTACTCCTGCGGCAATCCACCATCATTTTGCTAGGTTGGTATCAGCAGGCCTAGTTTCAACATCATCGGGTAAAGGCTGGAGGTCTTACTATCTCGTTGGTGGCTCGATTATCAAAGCGGTTTCGAGTATGAAAAATCGGGCACAATTAATCCACTCGCAACGATTAGAACTTCTTGATGAGGTTTGGAATCGTGGCAAGAAAGTTGCAATGGCAATTGAGTTGCCTCCAGATGGAAAGCCGAGTGCTTTGATTAGAATCAAAGAGTGGGGTCCTTTGGAGGATGGTGAAAATGAACTTTCACGTTTTATGGCAGACATGGGGCTTCTTGGAGAACGCCCTGGAAAGGAAATACATTCAGAATCTCTATCAGTAAAAATATTCGAAATGTTACTAAATTCGGGCCCGCCGATTTCAATAGACGAGGCAGCTAAAGAATTGAAAGGAGCAAAGCCAAGGGTTGGAAGGATTATGGAAAGGTTCCGAACGACGGGGCTTGTAGAGCGCGTGGCTAGAACCGACCGCCTATCTACTGCACTTTGGTCTGCAATGACTTCGCAGCATATGCGAAGGGGAGAAGACTGGATGCTAAAGAAAGGTGGATTTGAGCGCCTTTCTGTTCCCAATTCACTTCTCAAGAACCTAAAGAAAGGTAATTGCACTCCTGAATTAATCGCAAAGGCCCTCAAAGGGATGAAACCAAAAGTTCAGATGCTCCTTCTCAACTTACTTGGAGGACGCTTGCCCCTTGGACACAGATTAGTTGGAATGGATTTACCAATGCTAAAGAGAAAATCAATCGATGATTTAGATAGAATCCTTCGCCGAATTGAAAAGGTTGGTGAATTATTAGAAAATACGATGTCCGATATTAATCCCCCTCAAACTTTATCCGGTTCACATAACTCATCATGATATGGGAGATTTCAATTCATTAACCGTAGTTGAATTAAAAAATCTTCTAAGAGAGCAAGGTCTCGCTGTTTCGGGTAAAAAATCCGATCTTATATCTCGCCTTGAGGAGCCCCCAGAGGAATTTTTAGTCATAGATGAAGAAGAAAATACTGTGACGGTAAGTATAGAAAAACCTAAACAAATTCAAATTGAGAAATCTACTGAAAAGATAGAAACTAATTGTCCGTTTTGCGGAACGAAACTAAAATACCCACCCGATTATTTTGGTAATTTGATATGCCCCCGGTGTAACAAGAAATTCAATGTAAAACCAGCGTGGAATTTAGGGTTGGGTGCAATTGGATTCTATTCATCAGTCGGTGTTTTAATCCTTACAATTATTATCGCCTTAATAGTTAGTGGAACTGGTAATGATAATGCTGATGGACAACTTGGCTCAGGTATGGCCGCAGGTGCTGTTTGCATGTTTGGCCTATCTATTTCCGGAGGATTATTTGGATTAACGTTGCTTTTTGGTTTGGTAAATCTCATTTCAAAAAAACATCTAAATCGTTGAATAAAGTAATTTATTGTGCCCTAATCTTAGAGGAGTTGCCGTAATTCTGCGTATTGCACGTATTCGTTGCGATCTGAGAAGTTATTCATCGCCCAGTCAATCCAGTATGTATGTACATGCGGAATTCTAACTTGGACCTCCTTCAGAAATGACGATACTTCACTACTAGCGCTATCGGTGATTTCCAAATACTGTGCAATGAAGGAACGCGCCTGTTCCTCGGGCGGGAATAATGTAGAATCTGGTTCAAACCAGCGGCTAGATTCGTGGTCATACATCCACTCACAGAAGAAGTTGGCAACATCGAAGGGTGCATCGAGAGGACCGGCGTATTCGAAGTCGAGAAGGTGAGTGGTGGCAACATCTAGGCTGTAGGATACCAGAATATTGGTGAAATTTAGGTCATTATGATTTCGACCAGTAACCGTATGCAAGCGGCGTAATTCATTGGCTAGTTCCGCTAATATCTGACTATTGTCACAATCATCGCGCCGCATCGCCCTGCCTGATAACCACATCTCAAGTCGGCCCCATCCAAGCCGATGAACCACCTTTGCACCGAATCCACAATCCTGAATGTGTTTCTCATCAGGGTTGGTATTACCGACGGTAGGCCCGAACACCTTCAGAAGAAGGGGGCCATCATCGCCGCAGGATATTTTGTAATTGCTATTACTGAGTCCCAGCGGACAGGCCTCGATTTGTAGTGGAGATAAGAGATTCCAGCCAATTTCCGTAAGCGCTGAGATAAGGTCGTTGCTCCTATCTTTCGCGATTTCCCCCTCACTATTGTAGAGGTAACTTGCACCGGTTGCACGACCGGTTTTGGTATTGGACGCCTCTTCCACGAAGCAAGTTACTACCATCGTAATTTGAGGGTTTCTGTTCTAATGCGGAATCACTCGCTTCCGACGAGTTTGTAATCGTCAGAGAGTGGCGTTGCACCGGTTTCCATTGAGATGATTTTACCATCCTTGAATTGGAGGAACGACAACACGGCTTCAGAGGTTGAACCGTTGGCAAAGTGCACAATTGAATGGGCGACACCGACTTCATTATTTTCGAAGAGGACCCTGTTGTTTTCCGAGCTTGGTGCGTTGTTACCAGCGAAAGCCAAAACATCGGACTTACCCATGGTGATACCACCGACGTGAGGGTTGAAGACGAATTCATCGTGGAGAATTTCTGCGAGAGCCTCGGTGTTTCCAGTATCCCAGGCTTCGTTGTATGCTGCTATGATTGACATGATTTTGGGATTGGAGGGTGGCGTTTAAACTCACCGCAGGCACCCATATCAGTTGGATGCTAGAAAATTACTAGTAGCCGCTGCAAATTCTTCCTTGCTAGTCTTACCATGCATGATATTGCGTATTTTCTTGGCACTTGGCAATCCTTTAGTGAACGATACCGCATGGCCGCGCATCGACTTCAATTCAAGGCCAGTCGTCTCTCTTGCTAATTCGATATAACGGTTCCAACACCATCGGCGGGTTGCAAATTGTTTTGCTACATCTGAGAGATCTTTCCAGTCCCCTTCATGGGCTGCGATCCAAGGTAGTTCTTCTTCCTCCATCCAGCCCAACCCTACTTTGATTTCCCCAAACACCGAAGGCCGGCCAATAGCACCTCTACCGACCATCAAACCAGCAGCGTTAGTTTGGCTTAGACACGCTCTAGCAGAATCTGAATCAACTACATCCCCATTAGCAATAACGGGTAGTTCAACCGATTCTACTACACTAGTAATGTAATCCCAATCTGCAACACCTGAATATCTCTGTCTAAGTGTTCTACCATGAACGCATAGCCGTTGAATTCCAACTTGTTCAAGTTCTTGACAGATTTCTTTGGCATTAATTTCGCCTTGTCCTGTCCCTAAACGCATCTTTGCAGTAACTGGAATGTCAACTCGATCGACTACCTCTTCGCACATTGAGACTAGGTTTTGTGGGTCGCCCATTAGAGCAGCACCCGCACAAATTTTTGTTATTTTAGGTGCTGGGCAACCAAAATTTAGGTCGATAATATCTGCACTATCAGATAGTAATTCTGCGGCTAAAGCCATATCATCTATTACTCCACCAAAAATTTGGGGGATAAATGGATTCTCTGCATCGCATGTTTCCATTTTTTTCCATGAAGTCGCCGCATCTCGAGTCAATGCTGTCGAATTGGTAAATTCTGTAATTGTGAAATCCGCCCCACACTCTTTTGCAAGGAGCCTGTAGGCCAAATCGGTTACTCCCGACATTGGTGCAAGAAATAATGGGCGATGCTCGCCATCCCACTCACCAGGTTTGGGTAAGATGAAAGCACTCATACTTCATCACCCCAGGGGGTTCATTTTACTCAGAATGTAGATTCCCAGTCTTCAAGGTCTTGAGCTTCTGCCCATGCCTCATCTGTGGTTTCTCCACGTGATTTCAATACTTCACGTGCTAGAATCCAGTAAAGTAGTGAAAGAGACTTTCGGCCCTTGTTGTTAGCAGGAAGTGCAAGGTCAACATTTCGAAGGTTGTTGTTTGCATCACAGATTCCCACGATTGGTAGGCCTGAATTGACTGCCTCGCGAAGTGCTTGCTGGTCTGCAGCAGGATCTGTTACGAATAACATATCAGGCTCAACATATGAACGAAGAGCAGGATTGGTTAGGCTGCCTGGAATAAATCTTCCAACACTCGCACGGGCACCGATTGCTTCTGCGAACTTGCGTGCTGGGCGCTGTCCGTATTGGCGTGCACTTACTACCATGATGTTTGCAGCATTGTAGCGGCATAGGAATTGAGCGATAGAGCGGATGCGACTATCTGTGATTTCGATATTCAAAAGATACAATCCATCGGAACGAACTTCAGAAATAAATTGTGCCATATCTGCACTCTTTTGTTGAGTTCCAATATTCACAGCATGGGTCTCGTAGGTCTCACGGTCGATGAGAAGTTCAGTCATAGCATTAACTCCAGCATTCGGGCCACCATCCACCCCTAAATAACCGCTTCGTAGTAAGTAAAATCGATTTCAAAGCGCAGTACTACGAAAATCATGTCAAGCGTGTAGGCATAACCTTGATGGCAAATTGAAGACACGGGCCATACTGGGCGGGATAAAACATGGCCAAAGGTTCTACCAAAATATCTGATATCGCAGAGGAAGGCGATGATGGTTTTTGGAGGGATAGTGATGGAAAGGCACTCCATGTATCTGCTAGTGATCTTGAGAGACACGCCTATTGTCCACTGTCTTGGTCGCTAGCCAGAGAAGGTATCTCTGGGCGCGGTAAAGCAATTAATATCGGCCGAGAAAAACATGCTCAGATGCACAGTAAAGTGAGAGAATTCAAACAAAAACAAAATGAATTGAAACGTGCATTAGTGATCTGGTCTTGGTGGTTTGCCATAGTGATTATTTTCATATCAGATTCTATTATTTTCAGTAATATTTCTGATGATATATCACCAGTTGATATCTCACAATATCTCACGATACTTGCACTTATTTGGTTGGCAATAGGTTTACTCGCAATTTACCTTCCGTGGAGAAAATGGTTGAATTACCCGATTGAAGATTCGGAAGGTATGAATGGAGTAAGTGGCCTAGACGATATCAATTTACCACATACAATTGAGCCCTATGGATTCATTGGGGGATGGGGGCAAGGTGGTAAAGTAGAAGCCGGGTTCTTGATTGGCGCTACAATATTTGGATTACATGCAATCGGATTAATTTGGGCAGAAAATAAACAACAAGCCGGTTTCATATTAGTGGCTGTTGCAATGATATGGACTCTACTAGCGTCATGGCAGTTACAACGTGCCCTATTAGTGGATAACGCACTTGAAGTTGCAAGAATTGATGCGGGAATTAAGGAAGATGTAGATGTTGTTTATTCTGATGACGAAACAACTGCTGGGGTTCTTGTGGATACATCTACGGGATTACGTGGTAGGCCTGACCAGATTGTAATCGTGGAAGGCGAATTCATTCCAGTCGAACAGAAAACTGGTAAAATCCCAGATAGGCCACACAAATCCCACAAGATGCAACTTCTAGCCTACCTACATTTAGTGGAATCAACAACCAATCGTAAACCACCATATGGTGTTCTGCGATATGGAACTGAAAATCTCCATACAATCGAATGGGATGACAGCAATAAACATGTTTTATTTTCAGCAGTTAAAGAAATTCAAAGGTTAATGTCTGAGGGTGGAGCTGAAAGGAATCACAATAGAAAGGGCAAATGTGAGAATTGCTCACGGAAGTATGCCTGTGATTCAAGCCTGGCCTAATCAATTGTAAGAACAACCGATTTCATTGGGGTACTGCCAGCACTCCCTATCGATTTTGACCAGTACTTGGAATGAATCTTTGTACAGGTTCGCTATCTCTTCACCATAGCCCCTAGCTTCGACACTAAGTGTCCAAATTCCTTCAGCGAGAGGTTGTTGAAATGTTGCAACCATCTTTCTTTCTGTTTCAGTGATTTCTTCAATCCAAACTTGATCACCATTTGCATCTGTTAAGGTTGCTTTCACATATCTAACTTCTGTTGGTATTCCTGGCAAAATTAATTCTAATGGCATTGCTGCAGTGATATAAGCACTGATTTCTGTAACATCAGAATCAACTGTAAAGGTTTGGACACTCGAATAAGAGGTTGTAGCTTGAACATTGGTGATGTCGGTGACAAATACGTGTTCAACGTTTATTTTTTCGACTACCTCAACCAGAATAGGAGGGTCGCGTAAATCCTCCATGAATTCACGCGCTGGGACCAAGCCGATACAGCCCATGCTTGATGCCATTAAAATGGACAACATGATGACGGCTGACATGGCATGGCGAGGTCTCATCATTCCCCTCCACTATGCTCCAATCTATCAAACACACCCCTCGATGGTTTGAAGGGCATCCAATGTTTCGACTGGTTTGCCTGAATGAAGTCAAGAGGGTCAGCCGAGCTTTTGCAATGACGAACCCTATGAGTACTGACAGGCATCATTACTCAAACTTAGCACCGCATGTTGAACATTCATTTGCGTCTTCAGAGAGGTCTGCTCCACAGGCGCCACATTCAGCAGTCTTGGCTTGCTTAGATCTACGGCGTACTCCTCTTCGACGTTTTGTCTCGGCAGTTGCTGCTGCGACTGGATTGATTTCATCATCTTCTTCATCTAATGAGAAATCCATCGCGTCTTCAGGTAAGACATTTCCAGCAAGTGAACGATCTTGAATCCCCATGCCAATGTTAACTTCGTCACCAGGCATTACACCCTCTTCGCCGGTAATTTCGAATAGTCTCTCACGGATTTCTGCATCACTAGCACTTAATTCGCCACCATCATCTGCATGAGATTTGATGTCCTTATCCGCTAAGATTGCATCGATGTCATGTCCTTCGAATGTTTCTTCCATACTTTTCAGACTGGTAGTAACAGTTGCAAGTGCCTCTTCATCATCAAGGTTGGATTCTTCTTCAGCAGCCATCTTACGATCATATGCAGCCTCAACATCCGCCTCTGCTTTAGCAATATTCGCATCCCAATTACCTTCCAAGTCTTCGGCATCATAACCAAATTCTTTGATTGCTTCATCGAAGCCTTCGTAACCGGTTGCATGAATATCTTCAGGATTGATTTCTTCTTCATCGATAAGCGCGATTGTCTTTTTCTCAACGATTCTTTGTTCACGCTGTTCAAAGTACTTGGAAACATCCTGAGGAGTTCCACAATATGGACAATTTGACAACAAATCCGGAACCGGTTCGCTACATGTTTCGCAATCGTGGAATTGTTTTCTGGCTTTCTTGAGATTGAAAGAACAAGAAGGACAGCGGTCTTCATCTCCGTCGAGTTCTCCATCACATGCTGGACAGTAATCGAAGATATCTCTGTCAACGTCTTCCTCCGTTTCTCTAGTCAGAATTACAGCAGCGATTAATATTGCAACTAAAGCTAAACAAATCAGAGCGATCATCCCTGCAGTTTGTAATGGCATATTACCTGCTTCATCGGCAACATTCGAACTGGATTCTTTCGAATCCCAATTCCATGTTTGTGTCGAACTTACTTTGTTATCACTTGGAATGAGATTGATGTTTGTGAATGGTGCAGTAGCAGTAAATGTGCAGTTAACTGTCAAGAATTCGCCGCTCTCTGTAATGATTAGTTCTATTTCTTCGAATACTTGTCCCATCGCATTTTCACATGAATAATTTACAGCACCTGTTTCTTGTGCGGCAAGATTTATTGAAACTGTATATTCTTCCCCACCATCTAATGGGAATATTGCTGCTTCACCTTCTGAATCAACTAGTGACATTGAAGCCTTTGACCAGACCAATCTTAACTGGGCAGTGACTTCGATGCTTCCGTTTGCTATGGAGTTCAATGGATTAGAGTCGTAGGAACTTGACAACGGCACCCACTGGGCAGAAAATTCCGCTTGGTGAGCACCACTCTCTGTAGGAAGTGGTTCGTTCCAAATATGTGTATCCCCAGCCTGAATTGTAATTGTTGGTTGACTTATATCGCTAACAGTTTGCCCTTCCCAAGTATAGATTAAACGGCCTTTCACTTCTATTTGTCCTGAATTGATTATGGTCACTGTCCAGTCAACATTGCTTCCACTAATAACTGAAGTTCGTGAAGGAGATGCATATGGGTCTACAGACACATCGGGAACTGCAAATTTATCAAAGTAGGCTATTGCTTGGTCATTGTCGGTTGATTCTTGAATAAAACTCGCAGTTTGGTAAGGATCGATTACTGCAGACACTTGGTGGTTACCCGGTGCTAGTACCGAAACATAATCGTAAGTTATAGTAAATGTCCAAGCCTGCTGGGTTAGTGATCCTCCGCTAATATTTACAGTGAATGTAGGTAATGGTAAATCTTGTCCGGACTCATCCTTGATGACGAGTTTCATTGGCACTTCTGTTACTCCGCTGCCACCACTTCTTTCCAATGAACCTGTTACAATCCACGGGCCTTGTAAAGCCCCAGAATCGGCTTCAATCAAAATATCTCCAACATGATAAATATCCATTCTTGCGGTAACTGAGAGCGAGGAAGTGAATACATTATTTTCATCTGCTTCAACCACAGCGTCGTCTAAATCTAATGTAACAGAAACATCGTGACTGCCTGAAGAGGGAGCGACCATATAGTGGTTAACCCAAATGCTTTCACCGGCTGGAATTGCATCGACATTGACAATTTCACTCTGTGTATCTAGGTCTAATTGTAACCGGCTTGCTGAGGCGTTTTCTGAGCCTGTATTACTCACCTCAGTAGATACTAAAACCGAATCTCCTGAATTAAGAGATTCTGGACTGGTAGTAATAGTTGTAGCTTCTAAGTCTGCAAGTCCACCAACTACGATTTCAGAGTAAAACATTTCTTCGCCGCTACCTGCATATTCATAGGTGATCCATACCTTATGCTCGCCAACTGTAAGTCCAGATTTTACCTTTTCAACATCAACTGTTTCTTCGGCTGGAATATCAACCGTGTCGGCAACTATGAGTTTATTTGATTCAACTCCATCCCAATAAAACTTGTACAGTACATCGTTTGCAGCAAAATTATTGGAGTTATACAATGTAAGGCGGATTGTGATCGAGCCACCTTCAACTGGCTCTGAAGGTGAAATTGAAACGGTAGATGCTGATGCTTGTACCCCACCGCTATCTTCCGCCATAGTAGACAATGGCATTACTGCAAGAACCATCATTGTCAGGATGAGAGTGGTCAAAAATGGCCTTGCCATGTACACAAGAGGCAAGGGGTAGCACTTGAAACAACCGACTGTGAGAACGGCTACCGCTGTGTATTAACAATAGCCAACACACCCCGAAGGGGGGTGTTGCAATGCGAGCATTCAAGGGCGAGGGGTGGTGTCACGGGTTTGATGAGGCGATTCATCTCTGCAATTCTGGTCGTAGTCATCATGACTATTGGACAGAGTGGCGAGGTGCTACTTCTGGATTCAAAATTGGTGAAATCCGCCGATAGTGAACTTACTCTTGCCTTCGCAAATGGGCCTACGCAAGACCAAAATGTCAAGGGATTGTTCACTTTGAGTTTCGCTTCAGGCGGTAGTGGGACAATATCTAGCCTTGAAGTTGATATCTCATCAGATGGCAGTAATTGGTCATCAGTGGCAAACTTAACCACAACTCCTTGGTTGACCCATGTAGATACAACAGCGTATGCAAACGGAAGTTGGACTTTCAGGGCTCGTGCATGGGATTCTGATGTATCAAACCACACACTATGGTTCACTAGCGGTAATTTCAATATTGTAAACCAAGTTCCTGTAATCACATCATTCGAACTTTCCAATTCGGGTGTCGGCAGTGGAACCTCAGCTATTGATAGAGCATGGTATTACTTACCTGCCAATGGAACTCTTGGATTTACTTGGACTGCTAATGATGATGATTTGACTCATGCTATTTTGGCAAATGTACCTGGCCCAGGTTCGCCTAGTGATGATGGCCCTGGCACTATCGCCTATGGATGGGACTGGAGTACTGGAGCAATCGCAGAAGGAACATACAATCCTCGCCTAACTGTATGGGATGGTTCAGGACTATCTTCTAGCCAAACGATGTTTATTGGAATTGATAGAACCTCCCCTACAATGTCAACGCCAACTATCGGCGCTGGTGGCGATTGGAGCGATAGTACTGCTGTGACAATTTCAGGATTGGATACTGCCGCAGATGATGGCTCAGGGTCTGGAATTGATTACGTGCAAATTTTGCAAGATGGAGTTTGGAGTGATGTCACAACATCCAGTACAACTCTTAATTTCGAAGAAGGCGAGCATGTAATTTCAATACGTGCTATTGACGTTGTTGGAAATGTTGGTAACACGCTCGATGTGGATATCAAAGTGGATGTTACAGAGCCCGAGGGACTTGGTTGGACTGTTGATGAGTTAACGACAAGCCTTGTTGGTTCAGTAAATATTTCATTTGCTGCCCAAGATCTTGGCGCAGGTCTAGATTTAGATAATTCGAAGATCCAATATGGATTTGACTTGAATGGTGTTGGAGCAACTCCTGACCAATCGGGCCGATGGATTGACCTTGGAGTCACTGGACTAGATGGCACCGTTGGCCTATCCTCTTGGGCAACTAAATCGAGACAATACTTGATGCTACGAGCCATTGTTACAGATGATGCTGGTAATCAATTAACTTCTATTCCTAGTGCATTCCAGATTCTACCGGGATTAGACTTATCGTGGAATGCCACTGAAACTAATGTTGATAGATTGATTGTTAGACCTGGTGAAATGAATGGTGATATTGTAATCACCAGTAGATTAGAAGCAAATCAAGCATATGGTGGTGCTGTTACAGTTTACCTACAAGCAGCCCCTGCAGACCGTAGCGCAGATATTGACTGGATTACAATGCAAACAATTGTTATTGAAAATGGAAACCTATCAGATGAATGCCATTGTGAGGAAATGGTTTGGGATTACGTAGTTCCAAATACTGGGCAATGGGATTTACGATTGGTTATCGACCCATCAAATATTGTTGATGAAAGGGATGAGTCAAACAATAATCACCATCTTATGGTGACTGGAGCAAGTGTTAGTGGAGTCGGCGTCGTATCTTCATTTACACCAGGAATAATTTCCATATTGGCTGTTGGATTTGTTATCGCTTGGTATCAGAGAAGGAGAGTCACTCCTCCTCCCAGTTGATTTCTTCATCCTCTGCTAATTCCATCATCTCGAATACTGCATCTGCGTTTTCGGGGTCTACTTGAGCAGCCTTCAAACGACGGTTACGCCTTTGAGTAACTTCAGCCAGCCCAGGAACTAAATCAGCAAATTCTTCAGATTCCGGAGTCGATTCTTTAGTCTCAATATAATCAATTGAACGTGATTCAAGTCGTGATTTTCTACGCTCTTTTTCTAAATATTTGATTACAGTACCATGCTCACTACCGCTGGCTAACATCTCTATCGCTTGGCGTGCACTAATCAGACCCGAGCCTTCGCCAACAAGAACAACTGTGGATTTGTAAATTGAAATTTCGGTACTGGTATGCTGCTCGATCATCTTGCGAATTTTACCTTCAGATCCAATAATTCTAGCACGGATTCTACGCTGCTGGTTTGACCTCTTACCAACATGGTCTCGCAAATCTACCATTTCGAAAAACCACTCGTCTTGGAGTAATTGAATCGCCCTACTAGGCGCCATTCCGCGTCCAACTGCCTTGATTACATCTGGTAATTTTAGGGCTTTCACAGGGTCATATCCCCCTGCTTCTGGCCATGTAACTTCAATATCTCCAGTACCAGAATCGATTTGGATTTGCTTACAACCTGCTGCTTTCTCAAGCTCCCGCCTTGTGGTACCATTAGCACCTATCAAGACCGCAATACGGTCCTTCGGAACTCGCGGCAGGGGTTGGCGCATGGCCAAAGCGGGAAGCCAGCCCTTCTTCAATCCATATGTAACGCCAGATTACTCTTCTTCTTGCATATTAATCTGTGACAAGTCCATGTTGAGCACATCATACATTGCTTCCGCTAAGTCAATATCAAGACCGCCTTTGTTAGCCCATTCCACTAAACGGGTAACATCCCGAACAAGAAATTCTTGACTCTTAGGGTGGGATTGCACAACTGCTTGACCGACATCGATAACAACAGGTCTATCGATATGCCACAAAATATTGTATGGTGAAAAATCGCCATGGACCATTTTGGCTTTCTGCCAAGTAACCGCAAGAAATTCCAATAACTCATCATACACTGCTTCTGTATCCTCAATGTGAACATCGCGCAGACGAGGTGATGGGGCATTAGATGTCCCCAGATATTCCATCACCAAGACATTCTTGTGAACAGCGATTGGTTTTGGAACACCCAATCCCCATTTTTCGAGGCGGGACAGGTTGCGGAACTCTTTGCGTACCCAGATGTCAACTAAATCACGATGACGACGCTTTAATCCACCGAATCGTGGGTCGCCTTCAATGTACTGTATTAGATTTTTAAAAACTGCATTTGAGGTATGAAATATCTTAACTGCTACCGGACCATTCTCTCCAGTCCCATGGAATACATGTGCTTCCTTTCCCCTAGCTATTGGAAAATCAAGAGTATCAAGGGTTCCTAGTTTCATTAATTTGTACAGGCTCATAAGAGTCAGGCGGTCAAAAACTGCGTCGAATACACGTCGATCTACCCAGTCGAATGGACCGTCTCCCATTACACCCGAAAGCCCATCTTCAATTTCCTTGAACATCTTGTTGTATCTTTTCTCAGCCATCCAGCCTGTACCTTTGGAGGATTCTAGGCTTTTGATAAATTCAGATGATTCCGAATTTGAATGCGCTTGGTCAGCATTGATTTTGCGCCGCTTGTGATTATTACGATGCTGCTTTGAGTTGGGTGACATCTCGTTTTCCCAATCGTTATGGCGTGACATGCATTGGCCTCCTCACAAACTATTGAGGCTGGTCAGACCATGATTCTTCGGTATAATCAGCCGAAAAGATCGTTGATCTCTTCGTCATCATCACCATCATCAATTTCCTCAACCGATTCTTCTGCTGGCTCTTCTACTACTGCTACATCACTAGATGCGAATAGTCCGTCCTCATCATCGAAATCATCGGCTTGAGAACTCATTCCAAAGACATCGACTGCTGATGGAAGTACCCCTCTACGAGAAAGATACAATGCTTGAGTTTTGGTATAACGGTGTTTTACATCCGCTTTAGAGTCTTGGAAATCCCATGGCCAAACGATAATCAAATCACCATCGCGAACCCATTGACGACGACGCATTTTGCCAGGGATTCTTGCCATTCGAGTCTCGCCATCAGCACAGAGTACTGTAACTCGACGACCGCCGAGTATCTGTTCTGCAATTGCAAACATTTCGTTGACTTTGGTATTAGGCATCTTGACTCGAATCTTAGAGGATTCCCCCTCTGTAGGGCCCATTAGACGAGCTAATTCCTCCTCGTCTACTTTCTCTTCGCGTCTGCGGCCCATAAGATGCCCAAAAGCCCTTCCTACTTGAAGGCTGATATGGTATCAACCAAGATTTAGGCTCTCTGCTGCACGATAGCACATGTCGATTAGAGTATCTCCCGATAATCCAATGATGATTGTTGCAACCAGACAAATCCAAATTGCCATTCTAATTGATGCTCCATATGGAAGTGGTTTACGACGACCTTCTTCTGGCACATCCAAGAACATGACAACACCAATTCGCAAATAATAGAATACTGAAATTGCGCTGTTGATGAACATAGCTAGTGCCAGCCACCAAATCCAATGTAAATCAGAAAATGAGACTGAACCCGAAAGGTCACCGATACTGGCTGACACTATTCCCGAGACAACTAGGAACTTTGACATGAATCCTGCTAGAGGCGGAACGCCTGCTAGAGAAAGCATAAACACGAACATTGCAGTTCCGATTAGTGGATCTCTTCTTGCCAAGCCTGATAATGCGGATAATCTACTTGCTCCACCTTCCATTTCCAATAAGCCCAATACAAGGAATGCTCCAAGTTTGAAGGCAACTAATACGAATAAGTGGAATAGAACTGCTGCTACGATTGCGTGGGCATATTCTACTGGCGCCTCGATTTCACCCCATTTCCATGCTCCGACTGCAGTTAGAGCAGCCATCATGTAACCCGCATGGGCGACTGAAGAATAAGCAAGCATTCTCTTGGGATTAGTTGAACCCAAAGCTGCAAGGTTACCCCACGTCATTGTAACAACGGAGAGAGTTGCTAGTGTGTACAACCAAATTGCACTTCCATCAGAGTCTACATCAGGTAGAGCAACTACCAACAGAACTCTGACCAATCCAATCATACCCATTGCCTTGGAGGCGGTTGCAAGAATTCCAGCAACAGGAGAATTTGCTCCTGCGTATGCATCTGGTGCTGCAAAGTGGAAAGGTGCTGCGCTGACCTTGAAACCAAATCCAACCAGTACTAAACCGAGTCCAATTGTTGCAAGGATGCTTCCATCCCAGTCTGATGCCAGCACATCTAGTTGTAAACTTCCATACTCCAAGTATAGTAGAGAAAGACCATACAATCCGATTCCACTAGCAACTGAACCTACAATGAAATACTTCACACCGGCTTCTGCTCCTGCCTTGGATTCCTTGTGGAATGCAACCAGAACATATGTCGCTAGGCTTGCAAGTTCCAAGCCAACAAATAGGACGAACAGGTCTTGAGCCAAAGCAACCATACACATTCCTACGGCTGTTGTAAGCATCAAGATGTAGAGATCTGCCTGCCGGCGGTTGTCATATAATTCATCAAGGGTTTTCTTGCCTTCGAAAGTATTTGCAGGAATACGGTCAAGGCTAGCCATTACAGCCAGCAAAATTGCTGCAAGGAAAATTATCTCAAAGAACCTAGAAAATGCATCTATCTGTAACAAGACGGTCTCGCCACTAGTTACAGTAGTTGTATCCATCTTTCCATCGATTGTTTCGATTACCATCATGCCCAGTGCCGTGAATAAAGTGGCAGCAGCAAGCATTCCGGGGATGGCAGGTGAACCTGTGAACTTGAAACGACGGCCACCTAAGAACCAAGGAATTTGTACTTTAGTCAATGGAATTCGGAATTTTGAGTTGCCAAGATTTGGTACAACGAATATCAAAACTAATCCAATCACCAATATTGCTTCTGGGGCAACAGCCTTCCAAAACTCAGTTGAGAATACTTCAGTGCCCATTCAGATACCCCCTGTTATGAATACACCCTCGAAGAGAGCCACAGCCCATTGGTCCATCATTCCCAATGCGATGAATGGGAATATTCCAAAGATCACAGTAAACACTGCTAGAATTATCATACCGATATTCTCTGGAAGAGTAATATCTGGTGGTGTTTCTCCTTTCAGAGATTCTGGAGGCTGGCCTTCATCGCCACCCTCAAAGATTGTACGTTGCATTGACCACAAGTAGTATGCTGCGGTTATTGCTAACACAAATCCTGGCAATAATATCCACCAGCCATATGCTGGCCAATATGCAAGTAATACCATCAATTCTGCAACGAACCCTGCAAGTAAAGGTAGACCTAAACTTGCCATCCATGCAAACATCATGTAGACTGCCAAGAATGGAGACCAACGTGCCATGCCACGCATATCACCAATTTCCATCGAATGATAATGATGCTTGAATGCACCACATACTGCGAATAGCATTGGTGAAATGATTCCGTGTGCGAACATCATGAACAGTGCGGCTGCATATCCGATTGGCTGCATACTTGCAATTCCTAGAAGAATTACACCCATGTGAGACACTGAAGAATAAGCTACCATGCGCTTGAGATTAGTTTGTCCTAAACAAACTACTGCTCCCCAAACGAGGGATATCAAACCTATTGCCATAATGATGTCCTGATAGAATACAAGGGCATCGGGGAATATTGCAATTGGTATTCTGAGCATTCCATATGCTCCCATCTTTAGCATTACACCTGCCAGTAGCATCGAGCCCCCAGTAGGTGCCTGTACGTGTGCATCGGGAAGCCAAGTGTGGAAAGGAACCGCTGGTAACTTGACCAAGAATCCTAACATCAGCATTGCAAACAAAATGTTCTGCATATCTTTGCCAAGGAATACACTATCTCCCGCATTCTTTGACCTTGCATTGGTAAATAGTGCAGTCATGTCAAATGTACGTCCTGTTACTGTCCCGTAACCCGAACCACTAGATTCGGGCTGTAGGAAGTAGAGAGTTATCAATCCCAAGAGCATGATAACTGATGCACAGAATGTATAGATGAAGAATTTCTGAGCAGCATATCTGCGGTCTTTACCGCCCCATTTTAGAATTAGGAAGAACATTGGAATCAATGTCAATTCCCAGAAGACATAGAATAGGAACAAATCGAGTGCTACGAATACACCAATTAATGCTCCACCCATCATCAGTAGAAGAGGGAAATATGTCGCTCCGTGCTTTTCGTTCCAGGTCATGACAATTGTAACTGGTACTAAGAAAGTAGTTAGCCAAACCATTGGGAAGGACAAACCATCCATCCCAACATGCCAAGATGCCCCAATAGACTCTATCCAAAGGTATTCTTCTTCTAGTGCGTACTCATTGTACATTAGATCCCAATCGACAAGAATTAACCAATCGAAGAAAAGTGCGGTAGATATCGCAAGTGGAATCAACGATGCACATAATGTAAACAAACGAATTGGTGATGCAATGATCTCCTTTCTCGAACGCTTTTCTTGGCTTGCGAATGCAAGCAAAATACAGCTAACCACTATTGGGAATCCAACAAGTGGAATGCTTATCCAATCAGTTTCACCTGAACTATTCATTGAAGGGAAGAAGGCCATAAGACCTGCAACCAAGATTAAAAGACCGCCAACTAGCATGAACTCCTTGTTCTTAATATCTAGACTTTGAGTGCCACTCAATCAAGCCACCCCCCATAATAGAATGAAAATTGCTAATGTTCCTAGTGCTGCCATCATTATGTAATCACGAGCACTGCCTGTGGTAAGTGAACGTATCTTTCGTGATGCATTTTGGCTGGTAGATTCAATTGTCTTGATTGCTCCATCGATTACCTTGGAATCAAACATTGCTGATAAATTAGCAAATCCAACGACTATCTTCATCACTGCCGCGTCATAGATTGCATCGAAATGTAATCGCTTATGCAATGAATCTGAAAGACTTGAATTTGCCCACTTACTGTTATCAAAATTGGAATTTTTATTTACTTTTGCAGAGAGGTTTATCGCCCACTGCATCCAAGGTTTTGCTTTCTTGCCACCATCTAAACTACCGCCATAAAGGGCCATAGCAAACGATGGCCCTAATACTAGTGAAAGGCCAATTGCAACATATGTTAGTATCATTAAGAATGGGTCGTGATTCAAGAAAACATGTTCTATTTCTGTACCAAATCCATCAAAGAAGTTAGAATAATGCCCAGTTTCAAAGTTCCCTAACCAGTTACCTGCATGCATTCCCGCTAGTACTACCGCTCCAAGAGTCATTACAGTTAGAGTAACAAGAGGGATTGGAATCCAAGCGGTTTGCTCGTGAACCTTCTCTGCGACTTCCGTCTTTGGCTTTCCTGCAAAAGTCATGAACCACATGCGGGACATGTAAAATCCAGTCATTCCTGCGCCGATTAGTATTAGCAATGCAGGTAGAAGGAATATTGGTTCTTTGAGAGCGACTTGCCATGCGCTAGAGATGATTCCTTCCTTAGACCAGAATCCGCCTATGAATGGTATTCCAATTATCGACATGCTTCCAACAAACATTGCAGTTGCTGTGATTGGCATTCTACTTGCCAGCCCACCCATGTTCTCCATAGATTGAGCATCGAAGTGGTCATCATGGTGATCATCGTCGTGATGTGCAACTTCATGATGTGCGTGATGCATCTCATGAATCACAGAACCGGATGCCATGAACAGCATTCCTTTGGCCATTGCGTGATTGAATAGGTGGAATAGAGATGCGCCCATTGCGAATGCTGCTAAATCATCGTGTCCATTGTTTGCAAACCAAAGAGCAGAGCCTAATCCTGTGAAGATGTAGGCTAACTGACTCATTGTAGAATAAGCTAGAACTTTCTTCAAATCCATCTGTACGAATGCAATCAATGCTGCCATAACAGCCGTAATTCCACCAATACATGCAATGATGATTGCAAGTGTTGAGAGTGCGCCTAATTCTGCACCACTGAAGAATGGGAACATTCTAGCAACGAGATATAATCCTGCGTTAACCATTGTCGCTGCGTGAATAAGTGCAGAAACTGGAGTCGGCCCTTCCATAGCATCGGGTAGCCAAACATGGAGTGGGAATTGTGCAGACTTTCCAACAGCTCCTATGAACATCATTCCAAGGGCGATTTGCAAATCACCTGAGTTAACTGCAGCGATATTTACTGGGTCGAATACATACGCGTAATCGAGATGTCCATCAAACAAATTCCAAAGCATTACTAGACCAATAATCAGGAAAACGTCTCCTACTCTTGTAGTCAAGAAGGCTTTCTTAGCGGCATAAGATGCACTTGGTCTCTCCCAATAAAATCCAATCAAAAGATATGAACAAAGTCCCATTAACTCCCAGAATATGAATAACCAAAGGAATGAATCTGCTAGAACCATACCTAACATACCGCTACAAAACAATACAAATTCTGCATAGAAACGATGATTGCGATTATCGTTAATTGGGTCAGTATTCATGTAACCAATCGAGAAGACATTGATTAGGAAACATAGGAATGCTGCTACGAATAACAGCATTACAGTTAGATGATCAATATGGATTCCAAATCCAAATACCTTCGTAGTAATTGCAACATCTGCGCCCGGGTTCCACCACGACGATTCAAACCAAGTGAATACATTGGTTGACCCAATGTGATGAAGATGTTCTTTGATTAATAGCAATGTAAGAACGAGACTAGCTCCCATTACAGTTAGAGCAATGATTCCTCCTTCCTTGGCATTCTTTACCCAGCCAGGCGTTCCATTGAATATCTTTCCAAGGAACAGAATTACTGGGAATGCTAGCATTGGTAGCAAAGGGATTAGTACAGCATAATCGATGATTCCGGTTTCACTCATGATATCACCTCAGTTCTTTAGTAGATTTACCTCATCTAGAGAAATCGTTTCATGCTGGCCATACATTGAGAGGAAGATTGCTAATCCAATTGCAACTTCTCCAGCTGCGATTGCTATTGCAAAGATGGCATATACCCATCCGGTTACATCTCCCCAATGATTAGCTGCTGCTACAAATTGTAAATTTACTGCGTTGAGCATTAATTCAATGCACATCAGAACTACGATTGCATTCTTACGGCTGAATGCTCCCCATAGTCCAATTATGAATAAGATGGCTGCTAAGCCTGAAACCCATGCTGGATCTATCATTCTTTTTCGCCTCCATTAAGTTCCCATTCGAGATTCACAAGACGTTCATCACGAACAAGATATGCTGCTCCAACCATTGCCATGGCCATCAAAAACCCGAGTGCTAGCAATGGTAATGCCCATTCGCCAAATAATGCAGAAGCGAGGTCGCTAGTTGTGATTTCTTTATCGGAAGAATCCTCCCACACAATATCTGCTGAAACCGCTGAAACTAGAACTGCGCCCAAGAATACTAGGCCGACTCTTGCAAGAATGGAAAGTAATCTCATTCAAAATCCTCCTCTAAGATTTGCCTTCTAGTCAGCATAATACCGAATAAAACTACCAGCATTACGCTAGCGAGGTAAACTAGGATTTGGATAACTGCAAGGAATTCAGCACCCATTAGAATGAAGATTCCTGCAACTCCCATGAAACAGAATATCAAACACATCATCGAGTGTGCAACTCTCTGCATGTAAATTAATCCAAGAGCGCCCCCGATTACAACGGTGCTCATCAAAAAGAACATACCGCTTTCAAAATAAACTCCAATGTCCATTTTCAAGCCTCCCCTGCAACTGACTTTGCTGCTTTCTTGGCTCGCTTGTCACGTTCCTTCCTTGCCCTCTTAGCAAGTTCAGCATCAACTGCCTCTTGGTGGTCACCAACAAGAACTCGTGTTCTGCTGGCATCCATCCACAACTCTTGTCGAGTAAATCCGGACATACCATCATACTCGTTAGTCATGAAGAATGATGTGAAGTTACATGCTTCCATACACAAACCACAGAACATACAACGGCCAAGGTCAATTCTTCCTGAAACGATTTGGTCATCTGCAGGATAGAGGGTATCTAGTGACACAATGTCTTCTTCGCCACTATCATTCCAGCGCATCCTTGCACTGTCGCCAGTCAAATCAAGCACTTCTCCAAATCTCCATTCGTTAGGGACATCGGTGTGCGCTGTTGCTAGAATAAACGAATCTATTGATTCTGCCACTTCAGGGACCTCAACGGCGGCAAATTTACCGACTTCGAGTTCGGATCCATATCCTTCCCATTCGCCATCTGCACTATCCAATACATCGACTCGCAATTCAGTAGTCATGTGGAGACAAGAGTTTGGACAAATGTTCACACACATTTTACATGCGGTACAGGTTTCCCAAATTACCCCAATTCTACCATTATAATTACCTGGAACGAATAACCATGGTTCAATTTCTTCAATTCTCTCATAGGGGTAATTTACAGTCTGGGGTTTCCAAACAGTAGGAGTTAGGTCTGTACCTGAACGGTCTGGAGCGTAATGATTTGCAGTAATGTCATTCAAGTGCTTAGTTTTCTTAGAATTTACAATATCGCCTGGGTGCGTAAATTCTGGATGAGTTGTATTGTGGTAGCCACTTGAGAACCTACGACCAATAAAATCGAATGTTCGAAGGAAAGTCAATCCTGTTATCTTAAACGGGTACCAAAAGAGGTTTCTAAAGTTCGGTTTACCATGTGGATGTGATGCCATATTCTCACCTCACTCCTTTCCTGCGGTGTGCGTTCCCGCAGGAGTCATTGTTCGAATGTGATACATACGTTCTTCATTCTCTTCAATATTCTCATCTTTCATCAGAACCCAAAAGAGACCAGCCCAGAACAATGTTGTTACTATTGGCAATCCCCATGGTATAGTGAATCCTTGAATTGTGAGGTCCCAAGCCCAGCCACCTGCGATTGTATCAGATATTGCACCTGCGTCAAAGAAGTACAAACGGTATACAATTGCAATAGCAACTTGTAGTACTGCAAGAGGAAGAAGCATTCTCCAACCAAATTCGAGAATTTGGTCAGTTCTAATCCTAGGCAATGCAGTACGCGCCCAAACAAACACTACTGTGAAAATAAACCAAGCCTTCAACAATGTCCAAATTACGCCAGGTATTGCTAACCATGCAGCTCCGAGGTATGGAATGGAGCCGATTGTTCCAGCGAATGGTGCATGCCATCCGCCCATAAAGAAGTGAGCGAAAAGAATGCTTGCTGCGTATACACGCATGTATTCAGCAGCAAATAGTAATCCGAATCTCATTCCACCATATTCAGTCCACCAACCCTCAACGAGTTCGGCTTCTGCTTCTGGCATATCGAATGGAATTCTTTCAACTTCAGCGATCATACTTACCAAGAACAAAACAGCACCAAGAGGCATCAAGAAAAATAACCAAGTTCCAGATGAGTGCTGGAAGTGTATGATTTCGAGGAAATTGAATGAACCCGCCATTATGCATACTCCTAGAATAGATAGTAGCAATGGAATTTCATATGCTGTTAGTTGTGCAGCGCTTCTGATGCCTCCAAGTAGTGTATACTTGTTGTTAGATGACCAGCCTGCAAAGAAGACTCCGAGAGGTGCTATTCCGAAAATTGCAAACGCAAAGAGAACCGACAACTCGGGGTTTGCACCATAGATTCCACTCGAAAGAGGAACCATTCCTAGGATCATAATGGTAGAAGAGATAACAAGGAATGGTGCTAATTCAAAAATTACTTTGTCGGCACGATTAGGCACCATATGTTCCTTGATTAAAAATTTCATTCCGTCTGCAAGGTTTTGGAAGAAACCAGGGAAAATTGTAACTCCGTACCACGAACGGTTTCCTACACGGTTGACCATTTCATGAGTGTGTCCTGAATTTCCGGCGACTTTATTCAGCCAACCATTGATTGCTCCAATTGGTTTGCCAAGACCGAATGGAACCATGTTCCACCATTCTCCCGCAGTAACTCCGTTCTCTCCGACCCACAAAGAGCGGAGAGCGGTTGTTGCACCGCGACGGTCGTTTACTCGCGCATAGAATTTTCTCTCGATCCAGAGAATCATGAACATTGATCCCATAATTCCACCAAAGGTAATCAGACAAGTTACAAGCGTGAATACGAAGAATGCAATATCGTTTGCAGAAGCTTCGAGGAATGTATCTTCCAATAAGAAATTTGCAGCCTCGCGGGTGCGGTAATAGATAAAGTCGTGAAGTCCAAGCCAATCATTCATGATAATCACCTCAACGGTCAGTCTCCCCAATACATGGGTCGAAACTACCCATGATTGCAGGTATGTCTGCTATCTTGTAACCAATCATTGTCTTGGCCACATATGGAATTGTAATAAACATAGGAGAGCGTATTGATAATCGATATGGGTTCTTACCTCTTCCATCTCCCCCTCCTTGAAT
The DNA here is from genome assembly GCA_018650165.1 of Methanobacteriota archaeon. GTDB lineage: Archaea > Thermoplasmatota > Poseidoniia > Poseidoniales > Poseidoniaceae > MGIIa-K1. The sequence continues at coordinate 20,692 of JABIGM010000017.1, read as the reverse complement.
GTAGAAATTAGATACCCCGCGTGTGCACTCATAGGTACTGAATCCAGTAGCGCCTTCTGGGGCACGGGTTGGCGCCTTTGTCAAAATCATTTCATCACCGGGTTGGTAATGTGTATTTGCACCGCCTGGGATTTTCTCAATCGCATCCAATAGCATACGGCATGATTGGCGCATCTCTTCCATACGAACTCGGTAACGGTCGTAACAATCTGCACCTTTTACACTGGTTGGTTTCTCAACTGCTGGCTCCCAATCTACCTGGTCGTATACCGAGTAGGGGTTAGTCCATCGTGCATCTGTATTTACTCCAGCGGCACGAATATTTGGTCCTGTGACTCCAGCATTAAGCTGGTCTTCTGCTGTTGCATATCCAACACCTTGAAGTCGAACTAGCCAAATTGTTGATTCGTCGAGAAGCATTTCGTATTCATTAATTCGGTTTTCGAATAATTTGACTTTGGCTTTCATACGGTCTGCCCAACCGATTGGAATATCTCTCTTTACTCCGCCAACACGCGGGTAATTATAGTGCATTCTGGAACCTCCGAGTTCTTGCAATAAGTCGAGGAACATTTCACGGTCACGAAGACACCAAGTCATCAAAGTTAGATTTCCGATATCGGGCCCAAAAGCACCTAGCCACATCAAGTGGCTAGCAAGGCGCTGAACTTCAGCGGCCATAAGGCGGATATATTCTGCTCTTTCAGGAACTTCTGCTTCGAGAAGATCTTCTGCTGCCATTATGTACGAATGTGCCCATGTCATTGCACTAACATAGCAAAGGCGGTCACAGTATGGAGTGATTTGTGTGAAGTCTCTTGCTTCACATATTTTTTCGACACCGCGGTGTATGTAACCTAGCTCCGCTTCGGTATCTGTAACGGTTTCCCCGTCTACTTTTACACGTAGAGTCCACAAACCATGAGTCATTGGGTGCTGAGGCCCCATTGTAATCCACATTTCTGCCATGAAAACACCTCACTTTACACGGCCCTCATCAACCGGTTTTCTACCAAACCCTTGCGGGTCATCATACATTTCATTGTAATCGTGATAGCGAATTTTGTGTTGCCTTTGTAGTGGATGAAATCCGACTGGAGAATCGTGAGGATTTAGAACACGGTGCATATTTACATGTCCTTCGAAGTCAATTCCGACTAAATCCCAGGTTTCTTTTTCATTCCAATCTGCACCTTCCCAAAGGTCTTGGATTGAAGGAACCGATGGAGAATCTCCTGCGGGTAGAGGGATGAATATCTCGAATTCCATTGGAATGTCGTCGCCCTTGAGTTTTTCACCTTCATGAACTATCATAGTGTGCGCCTTAACGTTTGTAATTGGCCAACGATGCATATGGTATGCGACCTCCCAGCCCCTGCCATCATCACCTGAAGGATAGTGTGTGCCAGTCACCATTGCACAGTGATTCACTCCTAATTCGTGTTTCAAATGCTTGGCTACTCCAATCCATTGGTCTGGAGAACATGTAATTCTGACAAAATCGTATTTCATTCCGCCCTTGTGAGCCACTACATCAGTACTAACTCCTGCATCACTAAACCGAGCGTTTAGATTATCTGCGGCGGCTTTAGCAGCCTCTGCATTCTGTTCCTTGGTGACAGTTGTGCCCATTTCAGTCATCTCCTACAATAATTGGCTTTTCGCCATCACGGCCGGTAGATGGAGCGCCACCGATTCGGATAATCTTTTCACGAAGTTTTCCAAATCCATCGATTAGTGCTTCTGGGCGCGGTGGGCATCCGGGAATGTAAACGTCCACTGGAATTACAGTGTCGACCCCTTCTAGAATGTTGTATGATTGATAGTATGGTCCGCCAGAGATTGCACATTCGCCCATTGCAATGCAATACTTTGGCTCAGGCATCTGCTCCCATAGTCTAACGATAGGGTCTGCGAATTTCTTTGAAATCGGCCCATTAACTAGCAGAACATCGGACTGCCTTGGGCTTGAACGGAAGAGTACCCCGAAGCGATCTCCATCGAAACGCGGTGTCGCAGATGCTGCCATTTCAATCGCGCAGCATTTGATTCCAAGGTGCAGGGTAAACAAAGACTTTCGGCCAGCCCAATTGAAGAATCGCCCCGCTAATACGCTGAGGAGTTGTTTGATTTTGGTAGCCTTAAGGGCTTCATCGGTCACATCTCCAACGACTTCTACAAGTGCGCGGCTGTTGAATGTAGTATAATTATCTCCAGTTTCACTCATCATATTCACCTCAGATGTAAATGCGACCTCGCTTGCGGAATACATGCCACACGCCCAATACCATGGTTGCAAAGAATACAGTGAGTATCACCATTTCTGAGCCAACCAAATCGATTGGTGAGGCGGCCCCTGGTGTGCCCTTAGTGGCGTCCATAGCCAGTAGGCCCCCTAATGCCATAAACATGAAAGCTACATCAAATACTAGGAAGATAATTGCATACCAATAATATTGGAAATGGAATTGTATCATGGCATCTCCAACTGGTTCAGAACCACATTCGTAAGTTGAAAGACGGCGTGGGTAGAGGCTGTGGTCACGCTCATACCCTTCCATAAGCCATGATTTTGTCATGTGTGGGCGCGATGGGTCAACCTTCGGCATTAGGAAGTATTGAGTGACGAAAGCGCCTAGTGGCATACCAATGCCAATTAGGGTCATCAAGACCATTGAAAGATAGGTGCCCGTCACAGTTTCTGCCACAACCAATTATGTCACCAACCGAGAGCGCTAACACTCTCTTGTCACGTCCACTCGACTGCCGTCCATAAGCGTTGTCTCACGCATACGCGAGATAATGCCTTGCTGAGCCCATGACCCCGTAGGGGTCAGTTGCGACGACGTAATGCGAGGAATGCTAACCCTAGAAGCACAACCGCGCCGATACCCATCAACACATTTGGAGTGATTAATGCATTCAATGCAAATTCTGCCGGCTCCCCATTAACTGTCAATTCAAGGTTTTCTCGTCCAACGAGTCCTATTTCTGTAGGTTCCGCTGATAGTGTGAATGTGAATGAATCTTTGACTTCAGCAGTTTCGCCGCCAGGAGGAGTCACTTTAGCATAAATTATGAGATTCTCCCCCTCACCTAATGTGCACAGAAGGTGATCTCCATTGTTTATACAATCAGCACCATTTTGTGCCGTCAAGGAAACCTTCCAGCCTCGCAATCCGCCACTTGAGAAAATTTTGAATTCCGATTCCACATTGCCGGAATTACTCAACACTACCTCGAATGTCTCTTTGTTACCTAGCTTTCCTAAGGTGACGTCTCTCTCAATCGCCCCCTCTAATTCGATATCTACGTCTAAGACTGTTTCAACAGAAAGGGAAATTGTAATTTTACCACTACGGTTGGCAGCATTAGCGACTGATGTCGCTACCACTTCTAACAATCCACCGTCACCATTTTCTGCCCCTGGATTAACATCGATGGTTAGAATCACAATAGCATAGTATGGCCTTGAGACGTGTGTATCTACCAACCCATTAGCCACGATTTTGTTGAATGCTGAGTCATTAGTTGAACCGATTAGCGGAGAATTGCCATCAAAGTAGAAAGTGCCGGTTGTTTCATTGAATGCCCCCCATCCTGTTGGAACGAGAATTGGTCCATCGACTGGCATTCCTCTGTAGGTTAACGAACGTGTAGCAGTCCCAGTAAGTCCTGTAAAATCAAATATGGCTTCATCTGTCATATCACCCGTATTACTTAATCTTAGAGTAAATGATCGGGAGCCACCAGGTGGCAAGATTAGCAATTCACTGCGAGATAAATAATCAGGTGAATTCATGATTACCGCATCCATTGCGAAGTCTCTATCTGAAAGTATTGCTCTAAAAATAAATTCAATTTGGTTATCTGGAACATCGTCATTGTCCTCGTCGCCATTATTGTTATCTCCAAGGTTGGTTACACGTACTGTCAGTTTGCTACTTTCCAACTCTTCTTCGCCGTCAATAGATACTACGAGATACATTATAGCCGTTGAACGTGCATCGATGTCTATCTCGGTTACAACAGTACCATCTTCGGTTTCAAAGTGCTTACCCCATCCCGGCTGTGCGGTTTGAGCGATTACTGAAAAGCGGAATCTGTCCAATGTGTTCCCATCGTTTGAAATCATGATTGGGAATTGAACAGTGGTATCTGAACGACCGGTTTGGTCATCAGCAGGAGCCCCTCCGCTCATTCCGTGAACCGCTTTGACTTCAATCAACAACTCTTGTGTATCATATGCACCACCACTTGAAGTCGGCATTACTGAGAATGTAATTGTGACCTCTTCAGTTGCTAATGCACCTAGCGGTAATGAAATATCAACCTCTATTGTACCTGTTTTTTCATTACTATGTTTTGATTGAGTTGAGATTGTTGATGACTCTAGAGTTACCGACCATCCAGATGGAGGAGCGGATGCTGAAATTCTAAACGTATCAGGGCCGTTTCCTTGATTGGTCACACTTAATGTCGTAGTGGTAGTTTGTCCCGGCTCAACATTGTACAGAGCAGTGTTACCCAGAGACATTGTTGCCCCACGTGATTGCCCTACAGTAACTGAGACATCTGAGTTACATTTTTCGATGCCCCCGTCTTTACCTTGGATTGTGATGATTTTCTGCGAGTTTGCTTCAACTGAATCATCTGGTGTAATTTCGATTGTGAATTCTTTTTCGCCGTTTCCGTTATCGTAAAGGAGTGTTCCGCTTGAAGCGCCATCAACACTAGCCCAAGTGGATTGGCTTCCAGTAAATCCAACATTAAGTGTCCAGTCCGCATTTCCTTGATTAGAGAATGTTGCAATAAGTGTTCCACTTTCATCCGGTTCAATGACCATGCTAGTCTTTGACAGTGAAAGGTCACACTCTTTCAATTCAGGTACATTGAGATCAAATTCTTCGACATCTGAGGCACTACCGTTGGGGTTTTGGTCATTGGAAACAACTCCCTCGATTTCCCAACAATATTTGTCACTAGCTTTCCCTTCTGGAACCTCTACGGTAACAGTCACCCACTCTGAAGAATCATTGTCCAACTGAACTTGACTGGGATCAACATCAATCGTCATGCTGCCATCAGATGTACATCCAGAACCACCAACTGTATCGATTGTTAGGTCAATTGTTTCTTGGACTCTACCGGTGTTAGTTACCTCAACGTCCCATTCAATTGTAGTCTCCCCATCCCATGTTTGGTGGGGTGTGTCAACAGTTAGTTCAACGCCAAAAACAGCAGAGCCTGCTCCATCTCCAGCCGTAGTCTCAACCGTTTGGTCTGCCTGTGCAGGAGCACCCGGTTGGTCGGGTGGAGTAACCTGTTCTTGTGCATTAGCGGTAACAGTAGTTACGCAAGAATCTTCAGCATTTTGCGCCAGACTGACATTGAGGAATGTTTCTTCATATGAACCCGATTCAATAGGTTGGCCTATTTGCCCGATTGCAGCAGAAAAACCAGTACAGTCTTGGTCATTGGTTGCGGCTAAATTTATTGAAACTGAATTCGCACCATTGTTGTACACTCTGACGGTGTATTCAGCAGTCTCGCCGGGGTTAACGGTTTGAGAACTTGGAGTTACTGAAAGTGAGATATTTGCATCCCTGCCTGAATCGTCCGCAGTAACGGGGTTTGTGATAGTTGGGACCAGGGAAATTAACAGCAGTGAAACCAGTAGAATACTGGCGCGACGCTGCCCTTTAGCGGTGTCTCTTCGGCGAGGTTCCATGAACCCCGGTCGCAGTCGTCCCATGAAAAGGCTATGTACTGATGCTCATCAATCATTCCACATTTACGAAAGATGTTGGTGCCGCACCACAATTAACGCACTCGGGAACTTCGCAAACTGAATGATAACGGGCTCCACAAGAGGGGCAACCGACCATCCAAGACAATATTGGCTGCCGGCAAGAGAAGCAAGGTGTAGCGTTTTCTTGTTGAGGGCTGGGTTGGAATTCGGCTGCTTTAGGAGCAGATAATGGAAGTGAATCCGCTGATTTCTTCCTCAATACAACCACTGCAATAGCAAGTAACAGAAGTACTGCAATAATTGAACTAATTGTGATCATTAAACCTGAGCTTTCCTCGGTTACGATTTCGCCTTCGCTAGACAACTCAAATTCAAAATCAGAACCAACTATTTCATTATCCCCCGAAAGGGAAAGTGAGATTGTTTCTTTACCTGGTTGTTCGGCTATTATTTCTAAACGGACTTTTTGAGATTGCCCAGCCTCTAAATTAACTGTATCAGGCCCATCAAACCCAACACTCCACTCCGATGTTGCCGTTACTTCAATTGCACTTGAGACAAGAGTATTTCCAGTATTTGTTATGGTCAATTGAATTGTTGATGATTGGCCTGTAGTTAGTACTTCAAGGCCATCTAACTTCCAACTTACTTCTTTTGATAGAGCGACTAGCATTGTCACAGAAGAATTTGTAGTAATTTGATTATCAGTCAATGTGACTGTGAATTGAGGCTCACTAGCTGGTTCTGCCATACCTGAAATGATGATTGTACAGGTCATAGGTTTGACATCGCCCTTGGAAATTGAACCCGGAGAGGTACAATCGCCTAGCATATTATTCTCAACTTGTAAAGACACGGTTGGAGTCCAAACTGTATCTGCTAAATTTTCTATAACCCATGTGTAGTTAATTGGCACCCCAGTAGGATGTTGGCCCGGTCCGAAAATATTGGACCATGTTTCTCCCGCAATTTCAATTGAGGCAAAAGTCATCTGAGGTTCGGCTAATTCGACAACATCGACATCAACAGTATGGCTCCAAGATTCTTGTGTTGAATCCATAATCAAAGAAATTATTCCGCTTTTAGCATTGCTTTCTGCCGTTACTGAAATAATGAGATTCCGGGATTGTGTCCATGACAAATCAATCTCTTCAAGAAGAGTGTTTTGCCTCCACCCAGCAGGCAATTGTAACCTAGGCTCCAGTAACAAATCTGTATTGCCGCGATTTTCTACCGTATACTGTAGCGAGAGGGTATTTCCTGGAGTTATCGAAGTAAATGATGTTTCGAGGTCGATTATAGCCAACTTGATATCATCTACAACAAGTGGTAAATTGTACTCTACCATTCGCGACTCTTCATTTTGTGATAATACTTTGAGAACCACAGTCAATTCAGCACCTGCTAATGTCATTACTTGTGGTGGAGTAAAGGTGATTCCAATAGACATCTGCCCATCTTCTAGCATCAAACCGGTTGATGCTGAATTGGCCCCACCTTGAGATGATAAATCATCAAACCCAGCGTGCCAGCCCGGAGGAGATTCTAAGAATAAATCGTAACCTACATCATCGTTACCATTATTGAAAAGGTGAATGTCAACAGAAGTGGGGTCACTTGGATGAACCGGAATCACAGTATAGTAAAACTCTATCATTGTCTGTGACAAAATTGGCACATCAAGTATCAGAGTGTATGGGCTATTGACATTATTATCTTCATCAAGGCCAAGTAAATTAATCAAATAGATCCCCGGGTCTGGCCCTTTTGGATGAACGAGTGTAACGTTTATTAGAGCCCCTTCTTGTCCTTCTAATTCGAAATCTATCGCATCTAGACCTACATACCAAGATTCAGCATTACCGCTTGGATTGGTAACTCCTGTTGGAGAGATTGATGCATTTGTAGTAAGTAATGCTGTATTGGTCAGAGTTATCTGCCAAGATGATGTTGTTGCATTGATATCCAGTAGATTGAAACTTGGATTCGTAGATTCGATTCTAACACCAGGGGTTGTAACATTCACTACAATATCCATGCGATTATTTGCCTCATTTATTTCATCAATAACATCACTGGAATCAATTAGGAAACTGAGAGTTCTTCCACCAGAGGTTTGAGGTTGCCAATTCCAAAATAGTGTTTTTGAACCACCCGGTCCTAGGTCAAACATTTGAGTATCGATAGATATTCCTTCTTCTTGGAATATCACATCAACATTCTCAGCCTCTACGTTTCCTAAATTTGAGACTACCATTTCTACAAGGACATCGTCGCCAACTTGTGGTATCGAAATGTCTGTCGCAAAGGATGACAATATTGGAGAAGGGTCAGGTCGTAAGTCATTCACTCCAACGCCAGAAACGGCCACTGCAAACGGTTGTGCCTTGGTTCCTGAATGCCCTGCATCAGTAACTTTTACTGTCCATAATCCCATTTCTGCCGAATCTACGAGAACTACTTCGACGTTATTCAGAGTGTCGTATGTACCGCCCTGTATTGAGCGCCCTTGAGAAAATTCGTTACCTTTGTACTCTACACCACTTGGCGAGGTTACGAGCAAATTCAAATTGTTTACCAATTGCGTATTCGAGAACCTAGACCCACGCTCATCCGACCAACTTACTACCGTTTTGAATGGTTGGTTTGGAGTTGTAATATTGAATAAATAACTCTTCGAGTTACCTGTTGACGACAGTACTGAACGGTCATCTACCCATATTCCTCGCCCATTATTTGGAGCAAGTGTTCCTTTCAAGTCAATGCGTCCCCAGCCTTCATTCATGTTTGGAATATCTCTTGTACCTACGTCTCTTGCCCCTAATATCATCAATGCTTTCACTAAAGCACCTTGGGGTTCTGGGCGTTGAGCAACTTCTGTGATATATTCACGGATTAAGGCTGCAGTACCTGCTGCATTTGGAGTTGCCATACTAGTTCCAGTGTATTCAAGGTACCAAGTATTGGCCCAGGTTGCGCCACCGGTATCTGTTGCTTCTTGAGCTCGACAAGAACGAACATAGCCACCAGGAGCAAGTATGTCTGGTTTTATTCGCCCATCATCTACTGGCCCTCTACTAGAACCATCCATTATTGTATTTGGAGAGCCCTGGTATCTATTTTGAGAGTTTCCAACCGTGATGGTATTCTTTGCTGTTGCAGGAGAACCGATGGTGTCTGGGTCTGAGCCATCATTACCTGCTGCAAAGAGAACAACCAATCCTTCCCGCCCACTATAATATTGGTCATAATAGCGAGTTCGGTCATCTACATCCTCTGAAGAAGAAGTATACACACCCCATTCAGAAGAGGATTTTGAGCCCCATGAATTTGAATGTATTCGTGCTCCATTATTGTATGCTGTGTTTAGCATATTATTGATACTGGACCACTGAAAACTACCACTGTTATCGTTTTCCATTGCTTGAAAATAGAGTTCGGCCCCCGGCGCAATCCCAGTATAAGTTCCTCTTGAACCATCACCAAGCACGGTACATGCTACATGTGTACCATGGCCCGAATGAGCATCTGCTGTAGAGCCGTCACCAATGACATCCACATTTCCGATAATACGGCTACCAAAATCACCGTGGTCATGATCTAACCCTGAATCCGCTACTGCAATAATCTGTCCCGAACCATCAAGATCGGTTGTATAATACGATTCCATTGCGTTGATATTCATATGGTTTCGAGCCTGGTCATTCCAGATTGTAAGGCTGGGTTGTGGACCAATCCATGAGACTGAGGGCTCAGCAGCAATCGTAGCAATCGATGCAGAAGTAATTCCATCATAGCGTCCTGTTTCTGCTAAACTTGGGTCGCTGAGCATGTGATTAGCCACATGATCTATTTCTTGATGCAATCTCATCCCCCAATTATCAGAAATGTCAACTCCTGGCAGTAAAGTCTCAGCCCGCCAAGACTCAATTCTAACCGGCTCTTCTCCAGAGAGTTCCATAACTGAAAAGTCTACCACCATAGCAAGCGGCACTGGTTGAATTGAAGCAATTCCACCTATATCCTTCAACATTGCCAATCCATTTTGCGTCCCTTGTACTAACAATCCAGAAGGTGCGATAAACTCTCTAACCTCTACTCCTGCTTGCTCAGAGATTGTGGCCCTCACCTCTGAAAACCTGTATTCTGTGGAAATCAAAACTAAAACTAAATCCGGTCTTACAGTTAGTAATTCCTCTGGAATCTCATGTTCAAAAAGGACCCCCGAAGCATCGTGTATACCTAAACGTGAATGGGCTAATAGTGACCTTTCTTCCATCGATAAAGAATCTTCTAACTGTCCTACAAGATTTCGGATTGAATCGTCAGGCAGGTCGAACCTTAACCAGTCAGTACTTTCTTCAGCGGGCGACTGAACCGATTGATTGGTAATTGGGATTCCCGAAAGAAGGAATATTGCTAGAATTAGAATTGCCCTTCGCACAGTTCTAGGCCGAAGAAAGTCTGTTTTAGGAGTTGCCACAGAAAGTTTCACAAGAACCACGTCACTCCATCGCAATCATCGGTGAAAGTAGCGCTTTGAGCTTCTGAAACGGAGTGGGAAAAGGTTTCACGATTGGCATCTCCTCTAAAATTAGTCCATTCCATTTCGATTTCAATAGTATATTCATCCCAGACAGTGTACCCTCTAACAATTAGTTCCATCTTGTCTCCTGAAATACTGGTGTGCCCAGGTATTGAATCAAATGAGACTTGTAACTCTCCGATTACAGTATCACTACTATCCACAAATTCAACAGTAAAGGTAACATCAGTGATTGCCCGGCTTCCATCATTAACAATTTCTGTTAGAACTATGTGGCCACTGCGTTGGAGGTACATTGTTTCTATTTCCACATCATCGCGAGGAATTGCCCAGTACCATGCAGAGGCTATAGCGCCAAGTAACATTAGCAATATAATTCCAGCAAGAGCGATTCTAAGAGGGTGTACTTTCTCGGTAAATTCCTTTACCCTATGACCGATTTCTTGAGATACTTCATGGAGTTCTTCCTCCATATCCCCATCATATTCATTCATTAGCCCGTCACCGCCGCTATTCCGGTTGCAATTAACGAAGAGAATGGATCTACAATCATGATGTGTGTTGTCTCAATCTTGCCACCAGTAAGACTACTGATCAATGATAAATCAGTGACTACACCATTTACTCCAAGGCTTGAGGCGGTTGGAATTCCGCCGGTAAATTGAGCATCGAGTAACACGCCGCGCGCATCGACCTCTGTGCCTGCCACGGTAATCTTCGTTTGTGCGGTTGCGACTATACGGCCACCTGTGATGCCATCAACCACAATAACTGGATATCCCAGAAGGCTATGGATATGGACTTCAGCGCCCTGTAGATTTTCACCTACCATTTCTGCTGTAACCAATTCCACATTTTCTCTTACCAAAGTGTCGCTTCGGCGGATGTAAAGTTTCTCAACACCATTACCAGAAGCGGAAATGCTAGCACCGAAATCTTCAGTGACCATCATTGTAAATCTATCAGGTAAATTTTCTGCCAGCATCAAATTGCTACTACGCGTATTCTGTGCTTTTCCTTTGGTTTCGATAAAGAGGTCCATCTCATCGCTATTTGATGAATATGTCATTTCAAACATTCCTTGGAATGAATTTACTTCGTGGATATCAAACTCTTCTGCTGGTTCAGCAAGTAGATGCATTTCTCCAGGAACATCGCGTATGAACATCGTAGATGGCCACCAAAGGCCATCGACTTTGCGAAGTTGTTGTAGCATCAAAGATTCCGCCGCATTTACTCCAACCCGGTCCATAGGAGTTACATTCAAATCGGCTTGCAATATATCTCCAATCTTGGAATATAAATTGGCACTTGGAGGTGCATCGAATAGAATTAATTCGGTTTTTATACCACGTAGTCTATTGTTTTGTATAACTCTAGCATTATCCATTCTCTCGCCCATCTCATAGGTCAGATCGATTGTTGTTCGAGGAATAATAAGTTCTGACTCAGTAGTAATTTCCATATTTACAGAAATATCTCGGCTCAAATCTGTATCGAGCCCAGCAAGAACAAGCATTGAGTCGGTACGTGACAAACCATTAATCTCGATAGTTAGTATTGGCCTTGCTGGTGTCCAATTCTCGAGAGATGATGTGATCTCAAAGGTAGGTATGTCCCCATCAATGCTCACATCATATGAAAGTAGAATCCTACCGGCTGGTAATTGAGGCATCCATATTCTGCTATGCCATGAGCGCCTCTGTTCGAGTTCTAGCCCATCTGATGACATTTTATCCAAATCTAGGAGTGTCATCTCACGGGATGAGACATAGCCGTCAGCCATCGCATCTACTATCGCAGCGCTGTTGTTAAGCCCGCCCCACTGCAATGCAGTAATCACGTCTGCACGCTCAGATTCATTTATCTCTAAATCGCTAAGAGCGTTTGAAACAACATTGCGAGAACTTTCAGTAAAATTAGTCATGCGAGAATAATCGAAAACTAAATCTGTCGCTTCAAGAACTTCCCCTGTCAATCCGTGTGCCCATTTTGGCTCATTGGGTACATTTACTCCTTTCTTCACATCTAGGGTGATATCAAATTCTTCGCCAGTGTACAAATCCATCCCTAGACTCATATTGCTGCGTACATTAGAGGCATCCCCCAAATTTACCATGCTTTCAATTGCAAAATCATTTACCGAAGAACCGAAATTAATCATTCCTGAAAGGAAAAATGATAATGAAAGAATTCCATCTGCTTCACCAAACTCTGGTATTGTAATAATTTCAGATTTTTCCGATGATGGCAACGAAAGTGTTGCGTTTGCTGGGAGAGGGTCTAGATAGATTCTACCGGATAATCCAAGGAACTTATCTTCTCTATCGCTGACATCTTCAAGAAGAACGCTAAATGGAGAGGAGCCAGTTCGATTCATTACCAATTTGCTATTTCCTCTTGCGCCAGTAGCTCCAACTTCATCAGGTGGATAGAGGTAAATCGAAGTCAAATTTGATAGTTTTAGAGACATACTTGCCTCTCCGGAGTTTTGATCTATCCAAAATCTTGCATGGTCGTCATCCATTGTCAGTGGCGTCGTAGCATTAGAGATCTGTACCTCGACAGAACCAACGCCATCAGAAGCGCTAAACCCAATTGTATCACCTAATTCTAGTTGGAACTCTGCTGGTAAATCATTGAGGCGTAGTGCATTGTATTGGCCATTGCCTTCACCACTGTAAGTGATTGTTCCAATTTCACCAGTTGCTGAGTAAAATATATCAGCTCCTTGTTGACTTATCGACAAATTTTCTGGACGATTGGAAATGGATGCAAATTGCCTTACATCACCATCGGTAGTGTTTGCAAAGTGGTTCAAATGACCAATGATTAATTCTTCACCCGATTGCCCAGATAGAGAGATTGTACGCAAATCTGTAACTTGGTCATACGCATATGTAACTCCAGAAATATTGGTGATTGACAAACTCATACCAACCGGAACCAACGGGTCGTTTATCCAACCATATTTTCCATCAACATGACCGTGTTCATCGGTTTGGTTTATATCTTCACCGAGAATAATATGATTTCTATCCAGTACCGGGTGGGGGCTACTGCCTATAGCCAACTTTACGCTACCAGCGGTCATTTCCTGACGAGTGGTTCCATCACCCCACGTCTCACGTACTTGGTTGTAGAATTGAAGTATGATTTCTCCGCTTGATTCGCCAGCAGTTCCAACAATTGCTCCAGGTAGGCCATTCAAAATTGTGCCCAGGTCGAGAACTATCTCGACGAGATTGAGAATAATATTGTCTAAAACTTCACTAAGTAGGTCTGGAGCGGTCCCAAATTCTACTCGTACCCGATTAGAAGATGGAATCTCAAACGTTCCGAAAACAGCTACTACTTCAGGTAAATCTACGATTTCTACTTCCATAGACGAGGTGTCAATTTCATAACCATAACGTTGGAATGTAGATATATATTCAATTTTTGAAATCCTCTCAGTACCTGCAATTAAGATTAGACTGTTCCAGCGATTATCGCTTGGATTGAATACGAGTGAACCATCGGCAATATTTGCCGAATTGTCTGCAGTATAGTTCTTAATCGAAATAATCAATGAAAGGCGGTTTGGCATTTCACCCGGTAGATTAGCAGAACCTGGCGCTTCTCCGATGAGAGTGAAAATCGCATCAATTTCTTCTTGTGGTAGTGTTCCTTTTGGTAGATCACGAACCCAACCTCTTGAATCGGTAATATTCCCAAATTGTCCACCTTCTTCTATGTGAGCAGACCTATCTTCGAAATAATGGAACCATAAATCGGAATCTGTATCACTATAAATTTCGATATTATCAAACGAGTTTTCTCCAGCATTATCATTGCGTATTACTAAATCTACTTCTTCAGGAATCAAAGTACTACCTTCTATCGGGTGGAGGCCTACATCGATGTAACCAATTTCATCTAACGCTCGGTTTCCATCCAAATCTGGTTGGTCAAAATGGACGAAACCGATGCCAATTGAATAGCCACATTTGTGGAATCTGCTTTCTTCACCGTGATCTTGTACTGGGTCATACCAACTAGAATCATCACAATCGGTTTGTTCATTGGCTGAATTTCGATTTGGATTAGAAATCATAATTGAATAAGGGGCTGTAACCGATGTGACCTCTAATGCAGAATCATCTCCTGTAGTAAAAATATTTAGAATATCTAATAGAGTTGTGACTGTACCTGAAACGTTGAGTGTCATCTGGTCGAGACCTACTCTCACTTGGAAGTCATGAGGGGGTTGCGTAAATCTTGAATCGATTACTAGTGCATATGATTCCCCTTCGGTCGTTAGTGTCAAGTCGTATGCAACACCTTTCATCAAAGAGACTTCCATACTTGCCATATCATCCCATAGTGGGTCGTTATAGTCGAGTACTCTAACCTTCCATTGGAAATTAGGCCTGACCCATATTGATTCAATTGTAGGGAATAAACCATCGCCCATGTTTACATCCCAACCCTCTCCTTGTTGCCCTAAACCAACAATGGAAAGACCTACTGCAATGTCAGGATTACTGTCACCATCGATGTCAATTGCATTCTCAAATAATCCAGTCCCCTCAAATGAGATTATATCACCTGTAAAGGTTCCATAATCCCAAGCTTCGTATTGCGGCCCATTATTGCGGGCTGAATAATTGACATACAGCGAGTATGTGTTAGCGCCGAATGCAAGTGGATCACTGAAGTCCGGAGGTAGTTCAAACAATGTATCCAACAAATTATTTGGCCAGCCATCAGGATGCGAGTCTGGTTCTGTCAAGAAAACATAGGGCCGCGGGTGTTGTGGTTCAAGAGGTGTAGTTTGACGCATTGTAATATCGCCAATTATCCCATCGGTTGCTAGTAAGGCATCACCATCACCAATTTCCCTTCCTCTTGCTTCAAGAGCGCTCAAAACTCCTTCTGCACTATCACGTGCAATATCGTCTTCCCCTGAGTCTCTTTGTTCGGCAAGCGCATTAGCCATCGCTTCAAGAACGCCGAAATCATCTCGGCCCACTGATTCTACAGCAGTAACAGGGTTGAAAATAGGTAAAAACATGACTATGACAAGCATGATTGCGACTCTTCTAGAGTCGAGTGGTTGCGGAACTCCACGATGGAGTAAGCGAACACTATCTGCTGACATCAATTTCTAGTGGAGAGTCAAACACAAATGAAACCATCCCCAACGCGTGCGCGAGATGTGCGTATTTTCACCGTTCGAACAATTGGTCGCTTCCACATGAGGGACAAGCAACAACCGCACTATTGACTCCTTGCGGCATTGTAACTGTAAACGCTTTACCGCAAGATGTACAATCACTCTTCAGTGTATGGTTTGTAGGCGGGATAACACCTGGCAAAGTTACCCCTCCACTCTTGACTTTACCTGAAACCGGAGTTGAAGTTACTACTGGTTTGGCCTGAGGCTCATCGGAGAACGCTGCCAAAGCGGCTTCGGCGAATGCAGGATCTATTTGTCTAACTGGGCTACTCGGCCTGAAACCGGCATGCTGGTCTACTTGTGAGCCATTGTCATTACCATAGATTGCATCCATTTCTGCTCGCTTAGCATCAGATTGTAATTGTACTGAAGATTTCACAACAGTACCTTCTGCCATTCCTGCCATTTGTACTGCTTTAGCAAATGGTGGTAATTTAGTAGTTCTTGCAATCTCTTGTACCCTTAGTGTTGCTTCTTCAGCCGACAAACCATTCTCCATCAACATCTCGATTGCGTGTCTCCTCTGTATTCCTTTGAATCCAAATAGAACAACACCCAATACTACGAGTATTACTAAAAATATAATTGCAACTATTCCGAATAAGTTTGTTTCACTAGGAGGGTCCACTGCTTGAAGTTTAAACACTTCAAAATCAGAATTATTTGAACCATCATAGACAGTGAGCGCAAATGCATGTTCGCCATTCGAATCAAATGATGTTATGAGAATTGGCCCTGTCACATCGGGGTCATTACGAAGGTCGCCATCATTGTTTGAATCCACTTCTAAATCTAAATCCCACGTGAAGCGGAGAGCGCTTTGCTCATCCCACAGATCTACAGCTTTTGCTTTAAATTCAATTTCTTCGCCTCGATATACTTCTTTTATTTCCACGATATCGCTAGTTTCTAAGATAGGTACTGTTGAATCATAGACAACGATTGTAGAGTTTATTGAACCGGTATTTCCAGATGGATCGGTTACTGTTAATGTGGCAACGTAAGTGCCAATTTGTGACCAACTTACAGTAAACTGTGATGCTGATGACATAGGAGCACCATCAATACTCCAAGATGCGGAAGAAACCGCATGGTCATCATAGGAGTTTGATGCTTGTAAAACTAAATCCGAAAGACGTAATAAACGCCATTCTCCATTCAATCCCCTCGTTCCAGAACCGCTGATTACAGCAACAGGGTCTGAAATATCTATGACTTCGATTTGATGGCTTACCATCGTAGTTTCTCCAGTCTCAGATTCAGCGGTTAGATTGATTGTTTTCAACCCTGGTGTATCCCAAGATGCCTCGACTAAATCGCCGATTGCATCGTAGGAAGAGTCTGCATCAAAATCCCATGAGAGAGTTCTAATCTGCTGTAAGCTATTTGGAGTATCTCTAGCATCGAGAGTGACTTTTTGCCCTATCGAAGTCGTGCCATTAGAATAGTCTACAATCACGGGCGATAATACTGGTTCAAACCAACTTTCCAATGAAAAGTGAAGTGGATTTGGACCTGCTTCAACCATCAAATTTAGATTTTGTAAATCTAAAAATTCTGGAATAATCCAATCTAATTGTGAATCAGAACCACCAAAATCATCCCTACTTGTATCTGCAATAATCAAATTTCCACCAAGTTGGTTGTCCGATTGGATGAATATATCACCAGTTCCAGAAATTGGATGGGCAGAATATGAAAACCCTGAACCACTGTCCACGCTGAAAGTTGCTAGGTTTACTTTCTCTCCAGGTTGCACAATAAATGTATCATGTAAAAGAGAATAATCTTCTGTTGAAGCAGGTGCAAATTGTATCTTGAATTTTGCAGTCATACCGCCTTGGTCACCCATTCCTTCGTCACCATCATGAGCGGCATTATCAAACACAACATACCAGTTTTTGGCATTGATTGAAACTGGAGGAGTCCAATCTAGCCACTCACTTCCAATCATTGATTCAAACGACGCTTCGGCAATGAATGAACTGCGATAGTTTTGACCATTCTTGTAAGTCTGAATACCATTTTCATCAAACAATAATACATCCATCGCATCATCCATAATCTCGTAGTCTATCGCTAAAGTTGTGCTATAACTACGAACACCGAGATCTACAATAATACAAGCCCCGGGATCTACTGCCACTCCCGCTCCTGAAGAGACTACATCAGACAAATCAAATTCTGCACACTGCGGTGCTGCTCGCCCATTAGTTGCCATTACAGCCGGGGTAATCATCAGGCCGACCAGCAACAATACCAGCAAACGGGGACTGCTCATGATACTCCAAACAAGTATCTCGCCTTTCAAATTGCCTCAGTCCTGTTGCGTCCAACCTGCAGATGATTTTACAAAATGATTCAAAGAATTATCGTCCAATAATTGGAGTCTGTCTCCATCTGAAAGCGCTACGACAGACGGATGTATTTCTCTCGCTTCGTCAAGTGAAGCTGTATGGTCTTCAAGGCGTGCCGAATAGTGTGTTAAAGCAAGGTGTTGCGCTTTACATTCGTTTGCTGTTCGAGCAGCCCCCCCCGCTGATGAATGCAAATGCTCGTTTGCAATATCTGAATGCTCTTCCAAAAACGTTGCTTCGTGAATTAGAAGATCGCATTCTGCATCAATTGCTTGTTCAGCAGTATCTCCTGAAATAATTACTGAACCTCCTGGTCTTATGCTAGAGCGGAAATCGGCTGCTTTCAATAATTGCCCTTCGTATTCACAATCCTCACCTGCTGCAAGAGAAGAGATGACATCTATTGGCATATCTTTAGTCGCATTACGGTTGAATTTACCTTTACGGTCTGAAGTAGAAATTTTCCATGCGACAGATGGTACCGTATGCTGTGTAGCATGGGCAGAAATAGTAGTATTAGCCATCGGTTGAGGAAGTTCTATTTCGGAGCCATCGTTCATGTTTACCCAACGTGTCCCATCTCCCAAAACCCAAACTAATTCATAGCCAAGAGTTTCGCTATTGGCTCCTAAATCGATCCACATATCATATTGTATTACTAAATCGGAAGGACTCACTTCGGGCTCATTTTCACCGCCAAGTAAAGTTTCTACAACTTCAGACGTGGTTGGACCAATTACCCAAAGCGGGTCTTTACGTCCATCCAGAGCCAGTGTCTGCAACCATGGTAAAACTCCCCAAGTATGGTCGAGATGGCCATGAGTTAGCAGTATAGCTGCAACCTTTGACATCTTCAGCCGGCGTCCACCATAGGCTTTCATAGCTGAGCGATGGTCCACTAGACGATTCTGGAATCCTTCCCCGCAATCCACTACAAACATCCCGTTTTGAGTTTCAACAATTGAGCCTGAAACTGAACGGCCTTGAGCCGGACGTGCTGAAGAGGTTCCTAAAACATGGACTTCAATTGTCAAGAAATCACCTCACTGCTCGTATGGAATCGGAGTCTTGGGGAACCAGCGCAGAATTACAACGTCACCAATTGACCTAATCCAGCGCCAGGGGATGGTTAGATGAACACCTCGTTCAACTAACTCTTCTGGGCAACCTGCCACGAATAAGTGGGTTGCACACAATTGTGTACCATCTACTACGGTCTCGCCAACGATTCCGAGTAATCTTCCATCTGGGAGATAAATGTCTTTGCCATTCAATTGTGAAATTCCCAAATCATCTGACATGAAACCGCCCCCTTTGACATGACGAGACAAGCGCCCCTCAATGAACCCAACGGATAAGTTTGAAGATTCACGAAGGAATCTAAAACGGAAATAATCACTTGCCGATGTTTCCACGAGCCTTCAAAGAAGGACGTAGTTTTTCTGCGCCCTTACCCTTGTTGTGCAGACCACGTCCACGCTTTCCAGCGCTGGTCTTACCACGGTATGCTCGTCCACGGTGATGATTATCTGCAATCCAGCCTAGATTCTTATCGGACTTGATTGCTGGGTGGGAAGGATCTAGCATGATGACTTCGTAGAACTTATGCTTACCATCTTGGCCAACCCAGTAAGAGTTGAGTACCTCTAGGTTAGGGAAGTGACGGTTAACACGCTCTTCAGCCATACGCTGAGTGTTCTTTGCCATGGTAATCTTGTTGATACCTGCTTTGGATGGCTTGCGCTTTGCATGAATCTTACCCTTACGAAGTCCACCACGGCGAACACGAGTACGGACCATAACGACGCCTTGCTTAGCCTTGTAGCCAAGGCGACGTGCGGCATCGATGCGAGTTGGTTTATCGATCTTACAGTTCACTGGTTCGCGGCGCCATTGGACCATACGGTCTTGGCGCTGCTGATGCGACTGTGTTGCTTTTGGATTGTTCCATGTTTCACGAACATGCTGGTATAGACCCTTAACCATTGACATCACCTACTCGTTACGAGCATTTTGCCGACTTGCCTCCCCTATTTGAAGACCGCGACGCGTATTTGCTACCCCCTACGGGGGATTGACTCATGTGCAAGTTGAGTATCGGAGGCATGTGTCCCTTCAAATCACCGGAGCCGATGAGGTTCTAAAAGCACTCAATAATGGTGTTGAAATCAAGTTGGTTTTAGTCGATAGAGAAGAGGATTGCACAGAGATTATTCGGATGTGTGAAAGCAAAAATATTCCGGTGACTGAAGGGTCTTCTACCGACCTTTGGAGAATGAGTGCAAACGGGCAACAGAAAGCCCTTGCACTGGTTGGCCGTGAGCCAAAAGGAACCCTCGAAGAAGTGTTCGGAAGGGAAGGTGTAATCTGGTTATTTGACGGGGTAGAATATGCCCCCAACCTTGGTTTTGGAGTTCGTACTGCAGAGGTCAGTGGAGCTACTGCTGTTATCATTAATGTCAAGAAAACTCATGACGAAAGAAGAACTATTCGCAGAGCAGGAATGAGGGCAACACGATTCATTCCTGTCATTTATGCAACCACTGAAGAAGTGCTCGCCGCATGCAATAGAAGAATCGTTGTAGCGGAAGATGTTGGAGACAAAGCACCATGGAATGCTGACCTTACTGGCGATGTTTTGCTCGTGGTTGGAGCCGAAAACGCAGGTGTCTCAAAAGAAGTCCTAGATGCGGCAGACGATATCGTCAGATTACCTATGCCAGGGTTCGTTCCTTCCTACAACCTACAGGTTGCAGTCAGTGCTCTTGCAATCGAAAGGCTGCGTCAATCAGAGTGAGTTGCTCACTCTTCTTTTT
>JABIGM010000019.1 GCA_018650165.1 Methanobacteriota archaeon | reverse complement strand
AGGAAGTACCAGTTATCTGTGAGCCTAAGTAGTGATTTAATTGACTTGATTGAGAAGAAGAGTGAAGAGGGAGAGTATAGTTCTCGAAGTCAGTTTATTGAAAAACTACTTCGAGAAAATATTGACGAACATTGTATTCAATGTGTAATAGATCAAAAATTAAGAAATCACAATATCGATTCCAGAAATATAGAATTCCCAATTACTATGGAAGAAGCTGACGAAATTATTGAGAAAGAGAAAAGTCGACCAAGAAATAATAGGATTCGAGAAAGAACAATCCTAGAAATAGTTCGAAGAATACATGTGGAAACAGGACAAGTTGTATCTCTCAATGATGTTCTGACAGAAGCGAATCGCTGCGATATTTCACGAGATGCTGCTGAAGATTTGGTCGATGCGTTATGCAGAGATGGTAAATTGATGCGTCCTGGTGGTTATCAGACTCTCCAACCGGTTTGATAATTACCAGACTTGGATCAAAAATAGCCAAATTACTTCTATTCGGGCCAAAGTTATTGTAGACACTGATTTAGCCGAGATTATGGAAGAGACGAATTTACTCTTTATCGGTGCAATTCTAAGTATCGCTCTTGGTGGATTGTCATTACGTCTCGTAAGACGCAATGAAAATTTAGCATGGAATGAAGCGATAGCCGCTCACATTTTGTGCCTGATGTTCATCACAAAAGGAATTCAAAACGCTGCAACTGGATATTTCAACGAGGAGGTTCTTTCAACAGACGGACTCGTGTGGCAATTTTGGCTTGAAATCGCGTTTGCTATGGACTACATATTTGCTGCCAGCATTTGTTCAATAGCATTACTATACCCTGTCCCATTTTTGAGAAATATCAAACAGGTCAAAATTGGCTTCTCCATAATAGCCGGGTTCATAGTGTTCCGACTGATACTAGACGTTGTAGGATTAAATTTTACAGCCTTGCACATTCCTGGCTTCGTTTACTATTCTTCTTCATTATTGTGGGGCACAGTGTATATCAAATTCCGATTGGCACCTCGTGAGAAGAGAACAGATGCTACCAGGAATATCGCACTTCTTGCAGGTTTGTTCCTAACTTTGGTTCTGGGTCATGTTTGGATGTGGTGGCCAGGATTAATTCTACAATCAGAATACTTCTTCTTTATCGACCTTGGAGGAGGATCGTTTACTTCGACTCTATGGGATTTCATGTGGACATCAGGTTATTCGATTGGAATAGCCGCTGGATTAGCAATTGTGAGTATTGAGGTTTACCAGGCAATAAAAGGTGATCCTAACAAATTATTGTATATTATAGCGCCTTATTTTGCTCTAGGATTAATTGGTTATTCGATATATTCCACTGGATCCGATACTGGATTTGTTTTGGGCGAAGGCAAAGGCGAGGTTCTTGAATTATGGTCAATATTCACTACAAATTTACATTTCACAATTGCCAGACCAATCATTGCCATGTACATTTTACTCAAATTTGGATTATTTGACATCAATGAAAAGACAAAGCCTATGGCGAAGATAATGTCAATCATACTGATCGTTGTAGCTACATCTGCAATTCTTGAATTGATACAATCGGTTATTCCAATAAATCAAATGATTACTGCTGCACTACTTGGAATTATAATCGCTTTCGGAATTGGTTGGGAAGAAAAATCATTCCACACATTGGTAAGTAATCCTGCAGATTTACGTAAAGGAGTCGATAAAAAGTGGTTCCCAGAAATTGATATTCCAAGAAAATATATTCACAGAATTGATTGGGCTTGCTTGATATATTGTTTGGTGGCTTTACTAGTTTCATTTATTATTTGGCAAATGGATATCCTTGTGAATATTGCAATCGAAAGAGGTGCTTAAATGACTGAAAATAATATTCTCAAAGACTTTTTTTCTAAAGATGAGCCTCGTAATGGTATGACTATCTTTTTGACATTTTTAGTTGCGGTCGTAATTTATCATGCATCGGTATTCTGGTTCGTTTTAAAGGATGATATCCAATCTCAATTTGATTTAGAAAATTATACTATTGATTTTGAAGAAAATTCGTTTGTCTATGAAGATTCGAGAGTTGTTAATGATGATGAAAGAGTGACTCTAGAGTTTTCTGCTCCAAACGAGATGTTTGAATCTCATAACGGCTTTGGTATACTTTTCGTAGACATTAGTTATGATGAAACATCAGGTGAATTACAAGACCGGTGCGATACTGTATCTGTCGACTTAACTCCGACTGGAGTGAGTGCTGTATGGGGTCATGAAAACAATGTACTTAGTGCCATGAATTCGGATTGTGAAACTATGTCACTTGTTCTATACGTATTCCCTAATTACAATGGAACAAGCCTGAGTGTAGCCGGAAACGATAAACAATTCTGGGTGAATGAATGGATGGATTCATCTCATGGACAAGGAGTGTTCGAACTTGATGTCGAAGTAAGCGTAAATAATCCTCCGGGCTCTGTGCTCCCAACTGTTTCAGATAGTGGGGAAGAAGTGAATGTTTCTTGGAATGCTGTATTCTTCGATGCTATCGTTGAATAAATCGAAGATTAGTGGTCCCCGATCTCATGAGAGAGGGCTGTGAGCAAAGCGAGCAAACTCTCGACTATGTGGGGAGCAAGATAGAATCTGATACCAACGGAAGTGGCCCCCGCTCTCATGAGAGAGGTTTGGCCACACATCGTTCAACCTCTCGATTTAGCGTGGACTAACCTAACGTCTAGAATTAGAGTCCCCGCTCCCAGACTTGAACTGGGGACACCCTGGTGTCTGCTGAGACGTTTGGAATTTTCCAACTACAGCCAGGTGCTCTACCAACTGAGCTAAGCGAGGTAGTCTGTGCGACCAACCTCGCGTATATCAATTCTTCAGACTGAACTGGACTTGATATTAGGGTCGCGAAATAGGCTCGCGACTCATGCTCGCGAGCATCACCGTTAATAGTGAAATGAACAGCCTTGTTTTTCTTGGAGGCGTAAGGGATGGGGCCCGATGCAACACGCACAACTAGACCAGCAGACCAATCGTTGAATGACATGGTGGCTTCACTTGCCCAAGAGGCAATTGGAAAGGGCTCTACTGCGTTGCTGGATGATGACATGGGCTCATTCGGTGTTCCAAATCCGCGTATTCTAATCGTTGGTTGCGGGGGTTCAGGAAACAACACACTCAATCGTATTACTCATCTTGGTGTAGAAGGTGCAATTACTGTTGCAATCAATACCGACAAACAGCATTTAGATCACACCCGCGCTCTTCAAAAATTGTTAGTTGGTAGACATATTACTCGAGGGCTTGGAGCTGGAGGCGACCCTAGTACTGGAAGGCGCTGTGCAGAAGCAGGCCGGGAAATGATTCGAAGGATTGTTACAGGAGCAGATTTAGTATTCATCGCTAGTGGATTAGGCGGAGGTTCCGGTACTGGAATTTGTCCTATTGTGGCTGAAGAAGCAAAAGCTGCCGGCGCATTGGTTGTTGGAATTGTAACAACTCCATTCCATGTAGAACGTCGACAGAGAATGAAGCGCGCTTTGGAAGGTCTTGAGAGTTTGAGACAGGTTGCTGATGCAGTTCTAGTTCTAGACAATAACCGATTACTTCATTTCGTACCAAACCTACCTTTGGATGAAGCATTTTCAATAATGGATCAATTGGTCGCAGAAATTGTGAAGGGTATCGTTGAAACAATCACATTACCTTCTCTAATCAACCTCGACTTCGCAGATGTTCGCGCTATTATGGCAAACGGTGGAGTCACAATGATGCTGTATGGAGAAAGTGACCGCGGACCTGAAGAGGTAGTGCACGAAGCTCTCAATCATCCACTATTAGATGTGGATGTATCTGGAGCGACCGGTGTTTTAATTCATGTAACTGGAGGTAAATTTATGACTCTAGAAAACGCATCACAGGTCGTTGATTTGATGACTGCAAATGTCAGTGATGAAGCCAATGTAATTTGGGGTGCAAGACAGGACCCTGGATTTGGCGATACAATCAAAGTCATGGCAATTATTACCGGAGTAGGTGGAATTGAAATGAACAAAGCACGCATGGAACCTGACCAACTTGGAGACATGCTCAAACTCACTCGGGCCAAATCTCAAAACAGTAGTTCTGTTGGATTTCAACGGTTTGACTGAATCGCAATGATTCGCAAGTTCCAAATCATAGCGGTGTTAAGGATACACCATGCGAGGCCGTAGTGCATTGGCAATTTTGTTGGCAATTCTGCTCAGTGTACCTGTAGTTGGAGGTACAACTACAACCATGGAGGATGAAGAGATTGTCGACCCATGTATGGAAGACCCTGAACAGCCTTGTGAAAATCAAACCGTGCTCTATCTATGGTCTAATGGACAGTCTACTTTCTGGTCGCATTTCAATGCAAATGAAACCGATAATGCTGGAGACAATATGTATTCTCAAGAGAGGCCACAGGGTGTAATAAATATCGACCAGCGATTCTCTATGAACCCTCAAATGAGCAAGAGGCTCAACATGACTCTCGATGGCGAAGTTAGAATCGTTCTGAATATTTACCTCGATGGAGACTGGACAAATAATGATAATGATGGTCCATGCACAAACGATTGTGAAGAATTGAATATTACATTATGGGCTGGAGCAACCACTATTTTCCGCCAGCATGTCCCTCAGGTATCAATAGGATGGAATCCGATTACAGTAACACATAGAATTACTGAAGGCCAGACTCTATGGGATGCATCGACTGCAAACCCATCTATACAAATCGAGATGAAGGTAAAGGGAGACCGTCAGCAGACTTCACCGATTACCGTCAGTGGAGAAATTGCTAACTTCACGATGAAACTTTCAGCAGAAGGAGATACCCGTGTTGAATTGCCAATCGACCCTGTGTCTTGGGATGAAGCCTTCCAGGCTGGAGAAGACGGCATACCTGTGGCAGAAGAGCAACCGGGATTCCTATTCATGTCAGCGCTTGCAACAATGACACTGGCTGCTGTTTACTTACCAAGCAAGAAAGAATCAGAGGACAGCAGAGATAGATCCTGAATCTAGGTTAACCACATTTTGGTCGCCAGAAACGAGATTCTTCACACTACATTGTCCACTCTCAATATCTTGAGGGCCTACAATCACTACGTTGGTGAAGCCATTCTTTGAAGCCCAATCAAGGGACTTACCAATATTCTTACCACGCAGGTCTAACTCTACATGGTGACCTTCGTCTCTCAGACTCTTTACAATTCCAAGTACAGCGGTTGAATCGACTTTGAACGGTAGCATCAATGTGCGTGGAGCAGGGGTTTCGCCAGGTACAACTTCACTTCTACCTGCTCTTTCAGCCTGTGCTTCAAGTGCAAGAAGGACTCTGTCGAAACCTAGACCAAATCCACATGAAGGGTCGAGGTCTTCTAATCCAAACAAATGTAGGAGTTTGTAAGAACCGCCTCCAAGAACTTGGCCTTCACCGCCAAGTTCTGCAACATTAACTTCGAAAACCATACCTGTGTAGTAATCCAATCCACGCGCAACACAAAGATTCACTTTGAGTGAAGGTGGAGTTGGGGCTAACGATTCTAATGCAGTAAGTAATGCTGCTAATTCATCAAGTGAATCATGAGATATTCCCATTGTGGAAAGAATTGACCTAGCGGATTCAAGGGTCTCGATACCTCCGTCTAATTCAGATAATCTTCGCAGGTTACCGGTTGCAGATGAATCTACATTATTTGCTGCAAACAATTCAGTTAGGCCGTCCCAATCTCCTTTGTCAAGTAAGCGCATTGCACTAGCGACTGGAGCTTCAGGCTCACCCTGTTCTGAAAGTCCCAATCCAGTTAGTATATCGCGTAAAACACCTACATGGCCAATGCGAACTTCATATTCCAGCAAACCACAAGCGTCGAGCATGTCGATAGCAAGAGCGACAACCTCCGCTTCAGCTAGAGGTCCGCTTGCACCGATTAATTCTGCACCATATTGGAAGAACTCACGATAACGCCCTTTCTTGGATTCTTCATATCTGAAGCATTGCCCAAAGTAAGACAATCTAAGGGGCTTTGGAGAACTGCGCATTTCTTCACTAACCATTCGCATTACTGGTGCTGTCAATTCAGGACGAAGAGTCAATGCTCTATCCGACTTATCTTGAAATGCATATAGTTGCTTTACAACACCAGGACCGGACTTTGCTGTAAAGAGGTCTAGCGTCTCAAAGATTGGAGTTTGAACACGCTTGAAACCATGAGACAGTGCCCTGTTTTCGAGAAGATTCTCAAAGGCGAGGCGCCTGTTCATGACATCCGGGAGAAAGTCCCGTGTTCCGCGTGGCCTCTGTACCATCACAACTACGGGGGCGCATCCACCATTTCAGATGAACGGATGCCCTTAGGCCTAAGAAGCCAGTATCACCACTTAACTGGCCAATCCGGTTCATCATTGACGAATTCTTCTTTTTGCATGAGAACTTGAGGCTCTATTTCGACAGATTTAGGTGGTTCTTCGATAACTAATTCTTGAAGATCGGGGGCATCTGGAACCCCTTCCATTGGCTCACTTAAATTTGCCATTTTGTCAATTAATTCCCAGTCCGGCTCATCAGGTGCTTCAGCCTGTTCGGCTTCGTCCCCTGGTTCCGCCAGTGACTCATCATCAGTTTCTTCATCACTAGGTGTTTTTTCAAGAGTAACAGGGGGCGCTATTTCTCTATCAACCGGTTTAATTGGTACGTCTATGCCAAGTTTGTTCCAAACATCTACTGATTCAACCTCATCTAATGTCTTTCCACCACGCTCTTGCTTCTCGCGTTGCTTCATCTCAGATTCACGTTTTGCGGAGGTCTCCGCCTCAACTTGTGCTTCGATTCCGGCCCACATTTCGGCTTCATGTTGCTCTTTTTCTTGACGTTGCATGATTTCTACAGCCCGTTTACTAGGCATGTCAAAACGTTTCCAAAACCATCTAACAATAGGTATCAGAATAATGGCAATTCCAAGCCCTAACCCAATCCATTGGAAAAGGCTCAACTCCAAGTATCACACCTCATGCTTCAGTTTTTTCAGCAAGATGTTCCCATCCTGCAGGATATTCTCCAACTTCGCAAACAAGGTCATCATCGCCTCCAGGAAGCATCGAAATATCGACATCTGCACCTTCTGGGATATTCCTGAATAGTGGGCGTTGTATCAATTTCTTGTTGAGTAAAATAAAACCACCTGCGACAACTCCCCAGAATAGAAGGATGATTGTAATTCCATGTGGATTTGTTGGATGCCAAACATTTGGAGTATTTGTGATCATATCTCCGAAATACGACACGATTAGAATCGTGAACAAGAATGGGAATGCAAGATACATCAGAAGGTCCCACCATCTGCCGATCCAGATATCGTTATCACCAGTGTTGATGAAATCATCACGGAATGCTGAAACACCAACACCAAGGTATCCAGATAGTCCCGGTGCTGCTTCTCCAGACTCAACATGTGCACGCCATTTTTTGTAGCCATACTTCCAGATTGTAAATGCGATAAACAGACCGCTAAACATCAATCCATATCCCCAAATGTGGTCTTGAACTTCAAGGAATTGTGGGAAGGCAGTACCATCTGGTGCAATTGTAATCCATAACATTGCAGATGGAATGCCAAAAATCAGAATCGCTATTGAAGTCAGTAAAACCGACTTTTCACGCTCATATCCATGGTCAACGAAATTTCGAACACATAATTCGACTGTAGAAATCATTGATGTGAGCGCAGCGAATGAGAGTGCTAAGAAGAAACCACTCATCATCACCCAAGCTCCAATACCACCGCCAGGTGCTTGTGCGAAAACTTCAGGTAAAGCAAGGAAAGTAATTGCTGAAGATCCATTGGTTACTGTGTCAAGAGGGTTATCAGATACTGCGAAGATTGCAGAAAGCACGGTTAGGCCTGCGATAATTGAAATTGAATTGTTAGCTAATCCCATTGTGAATGCATTGAGTGTAGTGTCCTCGTCTTTGCGCATGTAAACCGAGTAAGTAATTGCCATACCCATTCCAGCAGAACAAGACCATGCTGATTGCGATAATCCATTTATCCAAATAGAGGGCTCGCTCAAAGAACTCCATTTCACTGTGAACATGAACAGGAATCCATCAAGAGAGCCGTCTGCCATATCCATCCACAATGATAATCCTAAGGACATGAACAGTAGTACGAATAATGAAATCATCAGAATTACATTGACCTTTTCAATTGCTTTTGCACCTTTCCAAATTGCTAGTAGAGTAATTGCAATAACTAAAAATTGGAAGAAAATTACTGAACCTGGTGATTGTAAGAATTCATTCCATACCAATTGTGTGTCGACATTTTCACCGACTAGGCCGTTGGAAACTCCAAGTTGGAAATATTTCAAACACCATCCTGCTACAACTGCATAGTAGAAACCAATGGCTGTCGAAATCCAAGCTGTCCAAAGACCCATCCAAGCAAAGTGCTTACCAGCGAAAATTCTGAATGTTCCAATTGTACCAGTACGTGAACGCTTTCCTAAAGCGAACTCTGCAATTACTAGAGGAATAGACCAAGCAAACAAGAAAATGAGCCAGGGAATGAGGAATGTTCCTCCTTCATTAGCACCTACCATTCGCGGAAATCGCCAAATGTTTCCAGTACCGATTGCAGCACCAATTGAGGCGAAAATTAAACCCATTCTACCGCTAAACTGGTCTGATTGACTCATGAAGAGTCCTCCTCAGAAAGTTCAGCATCAAGAATTGCATCAGAAACATCATCCAGATATTTTACCTCGTCGGGGTCTACCATCATCATTCTGAGACAAACACCTAATCCACCCCAAACAAATACTGCCACTGTCATGAATAACATAACTGAACCAAACAAGGAACCGAATGGAGCTCTGTAGTCAATCTTAATTTCATAATATTGTGAATTTTGAGGATACTCAACCTTCTGTGTTCCACTAAGAGTGGAAATCATTGCCTTGTAATGCAACTTACCATTCGCAGTATCTTCTATTGGAAGGTATGCTACAATCTTGTACCCTGTACCGCTTGAATTGAGAAGTTCACAATCATCATCTGCAGATTCAAATCCTACAGATGACCAATCTTCAGAGAACCATTCGCCTGGCCCATAATCGGATTGGGAACGACTTGGTTTGACCATCCTGTACATTACATGGGACGCAGAATCAGCATAATCGATAGAGAAGGCTGTGTCTAAGCACATTTCGACAGGTATTGAGCCAGATGCAGGAATAACGAGTTGGCTAGGTTGCTCAAGAATTTGATTTCTCCAAACATTGGCTAATGCCAAATCGGCTCTTTCACGTGGATTATCTGCCATTTCGGCCATGTAAAATGCAACACCAATATTTCTAACAGCAATATGGTCAACATCATCCTGATGTTGATGGAATGCAGTTCCGATTTCCATAGTGTAACAGTAAGAGCCGTGAACCCCATAATGCCAATCACAGAAATCTCCAGAGGTTGGATATAAATCTGAAGATTGCATATTTGTGTAATCGGTCATAGTTGCCATTTGGTCACCATGGTAAATCAATTGCTCATGGTCGG
Source organism: Methanobacteriota archaeon (assembly GCA_018650165.1). Taxonomy (GTDB): domain Archaea; phylum Thermoplasmatota; class Poseidoniia; order Poseidoniales; family Poseidoniaceae; genus MGIIa-K1. The sequence goes on along the minus strand of JABIGM010000019.1, from coordinate 26,527 downwards.
GACTCTGACAATTAGTGCAGTGTCCCCATGGATACAATACCAATTCAGAGAAGGAGTGGTAAGTCAATGTGGTTTTGTAATCAGAAGAACCGTCACCATCATCATCATTCATTTCAGTCAAATCTTGGATGAACTTTGTTTCCGGTTCGGAGTTTCCACCCATCCAGTCTTCATCGAGTAGTCCGTCTCCATCGTCATCCTTTCCATCAACATGGTCTTCATTGAGACGGCCGTCGTCATCTTGGTCTGTTGTATCAACTGGTCCGTTGTAAACATCATTGTTTGGACCGGCTTCACCTGCATAACACATTCCAGGGAATAATGGGCCGGTTGCCCCTAGAGGTGCGCCCCATTCAAATTGGTAATTCCTGTTTAGGTCAACTCCGTCACAAGCAGGGTCTACTGCTTCGTCAGGGTCAGGAATTGGAGTTACTCCGGTTACAGTGTTATCACGTAGGTTCTTTCTCCATCCAGATGTTGCACAACCGTTCTCCCAAGCTTCTCCGCCATCACAATTGTTGCCAACCCAAACTTCACGGTCATACTTGTTACCATCAACATTTAACATTGGAATAAGATAGATTTCTCGATTGTTAACAAGATTGGTTAATTCCACTTCACTGAAATCTTCATCGACACCGAAATCTCCCGGGTTACAGGGCTTTCCGTCCCCATTACTGTCTTGCCATTCTGCGGCTAAGGAGAGACAGTCGCCATCATCATCAATTTGACCATCGCCATCTGCATCGCCCCATGGATCTTCGTCAATGAGTCCATCGCCATCATTATCGATAGGGCCCTTTCCATAGTAGTAAGCTATTGTTTCCATCACAAGAAGCGGTGTTTCATAACTCATCCATTCTCGAGCGTGATGGTTTCCAACAATCATGACATCAGGTCGGTCTGGATAGTTACCACTATCGCCGTTAAATGTGTTAGTAACTCCGCCCTCTACATTACCAGTAATCTTCAACCAAGGTGAGCCGTGTCCGTAATACCAACCTTCGTAATTATTGGATGTTGTTTGCTCTCCACGTGCGTTTGTTCCACCGTTTAATCCTTCATGAAATTGCATAAATTCAGAATTATCTGCTGCTAAGCGAAGCATTCGGGCTTTCATCGTTTCATAAGAATGATATTCCTTGAATTGCATCTGTTCATCGCCCCCCCAAGGGAATAGATAATCACACTCTGCATTGCCTTCAGAATTGTATTCGCAAAAAATGTATTTCCCTTCATCATCTTGGTCCCATTGGTCCCATGGTTCCATATCAGTTTGCTCTTCTGCAGCAATTTCACTTTGTTCAACACTAGCACTAACCATAGGTGAAAGGAAAGATAGCAAAAACGGCAATAGAAGAATTGCGAGTGAACTTTGACGGGATTCGAAACTCATGCTATCGCTCTAGCCAGAGCCGCCCCCCTCTTCAAAGCGTCGCGTCCATGAAATAGCCCCCCTTAGGGGGCTCAGATAACTAAAATGAGCGAAAACCACTTCCCTCTAGTGCTCCTCGAAAGGGTTATGCAGAGAATTATTGATGCCATTCCAGGCCACGACAAAGAGATTTTTGGAGTAAGTGCTGAAAGCATTATTACAGTCGCTATACTACTGACTTTGATATTCATAATTAGAGAACTATGTGGTCGATTGTTACCACGTGTTTTTGGTAATTTACGCAAGGTTAGTGAAGTTGCAAGTGAAGCATTAATCGGTTCAGGTAAATCACTTGGAGTTGCTGCTGGTTGCTGGGTTAGCCTGATGCTGATAGCCGATTTAGGCATGGTAGAATCCTTGCTCAAATTAGGAATGGTAGTCTCAATTGTAATTACTGCTTTCAGATTTGTGGGAGTGGTTCATGGATTTGTAATTTGGACTGATGATGATGGAGAATTAGATGGTTCTCAAAAAACTGTGGTTTCTGCTGCTGAGAGTATTATGCGTTTCTTGATTGTCATTTTCGGATTGGTTTTCATCGCAGATGCGCTCGGGTTTGACCTAACTACGATGGTTGCCGGCTTAGGAATTACAGGACTTGCTCTAGCACTCGCTGCTCAAGATACTATTTCGAATATCTTTGGTGCAACAACCGTTCTACTCGACCGGCCTTTCCAAGTTGGAGATTGGATAATTATTGGATCTGTTGAAGGTGAAGTCATACAAATCGGTCTTCGCACAACATTGATTCGAACCAGTCTTGATACTGTAATTACGATGCCTAATGCTAACTTGACAAATACTCCTGTTGAAAATTGGGGCAAGCGAAGATTCCGTCGTTGGCAACCAATTTTCAAACTAGATATAAATTCAGAACCGTCCGATGTGTTAGAATTCTGCAGTGGAGTTGTTGACCTTGTAGTGAAGCATGAGAAGACGATGAAAGAAGATGCATCATATGCACGAATCTCATCACTAGGCCCTGATGCAGTCGATATTGGTTGTAACATATACTGGGATATCGCTAGTGGTACTGCTGAGAGAGAAGCCCGTGAGGAATTATTAATCCAAATAATGGAACTCGCTAAGACATGTGGACTCAGGTTCCATGACAACCGTAGACGTCACAATTGATCGCGCCAATCTGGTTCGGAAACAGAATAAAGAGAAGCTGAAATCAACCCGATTATTCCAAAGGTGATATACCCAATATTTGGGTTAGCGAACTCTCCTGCGCGACTTAACCAAAAGGAGCCTATCAATCCAAATATCGCTAATGGTATTCCCATTTTCATAAGACGCATATTCCCTAATTTTGTTTGAAAACGGTCTACACCTGCAAGATATTCATCAACTTCGGGAACGTCATATCCAAACGCAACAGATTCGGCTTTGGCTAATAGATTCAAGTCGTATTTCATATGCGCAACCCCCCCGGTCGCCACACGGAGAACACTTTCATCCCAATGTTTGGAAGGGATATATTCTCGCCATTTTAGTAACACATTGTGCTTTATGGCTTGCCTTATCATTGGAAGATTTGTGTGTTCTGGCCAAATTAACGCTTCACTAAGCGGAATTGGAATTGGCCGCATTCCATTCAATTCAATTCTAGGTATTCCGATGGTCAGGTAACTATGGGGCGCTCTCCAAAGGGTACTGGTTTTGAGCGTGTCCTCTACTTTTTTCAGTCTTGCATTCCACCCATGTTCATCATTTGGGGTAGTCCAATTTCCATCAATCAGAGATTTATGTAACTCTGCAAGGGATTTGGCCGTCACCTTTTTTGGATTTTCTTTAGGATAGATGAGGACGTGGTCTCCATCTTTATCGCAGCCTGCAATCGGCAATTGTAACTGTGTGTTCAGTCTTGCTTTCAGTTGGGGGTTTCGTACTAATCGCGATACATGTTTGCCAGTCGGGATAGGAATTACGAGAGCCCTGAATTGACCAATATCGAACCACATTCCACTTCGATCTTCTTCAATCAATTCATAGTTTGTAATTTCAGGCCAGTCGCCCCAGGTATTATCCAAAGAGTTCCACCATTCAATAGTGACATCTGGATTATGGAGATTCTTTGTACCCCAAGTAGTGGATATTGTGGAGGCATCGTGACTTTGCAAGATGCCCTTTGGCCACCAAGGTCGCTCCTCCATGAAAGAGCCGAGGGGGCGAGGGGGATTAACTCAAACGGTTGAAGATAATCGGGAGGATAGAGGGGGCGACAAATATGGGTATTAGCAACCGCCTCGGAGATGTTCTTGGTAATGCTGTTGAGGCAAAATTATTGCGAAACGTAATCAAACATCCAGTAAAAGTCAACCACCTTGCAATTATTATGGATGGCAATCGAAGATTCGCTTGGTCCAAAGCTTTGGAAACTGATATTGGCCATAAGATGGGCAAAATGAAACTCGAACAAGTGCTTGATTGGGTAATGGAATTGGAAATTAAATATTTTACTGTCTATGCGTTATCAACTGAAAATCTAAGTCGCCAAATCGATGAACTAGATGGACTATTCAAACTCTATATTGAGGGATTAAGAGATATTGCCGATGACCCTCGAATTCACGAAAATCGTGTTAAGGTTCAGATAATTGGTAGGCGTGAATTATTGCCAGATTCAGTAAATGAGGCAATCGATTATGCGGAAAATAAAACCTCGGAATACGAGGACTATACGTTCACAATTTGTCTTGCTTATGGCAGTCGTGAAGAGATGTTAGCAGCGATAAAAAGTATTGCAGAGGACCATTGCTCTGGAAAACTACCACTCGAATCAATCGATGAAGAAGAAGTTAGTCGCAGACTTTACACTGCTGAAATGCCAGATCCGGATCTCGTCATTCGGACCTCAGGGGAAGAGCGCATCTCAAACTTTTTACTTTGGCAAATGGCATATAGTGAATTATATTTTACTGATGTATTTTGGCCATCATTTTCTAAAAAAGAATTGCTCAAAGCGATTCAGACATATCAAGCACGCAAGCGTAGGTTTGGTGAGTGATTTGGCTGCTTGTGATGATTGTGGCCAATGGCCTCAACCCTCTTTAGCAGTAGATGCCATCGCTATCCGAGGCGATGAAGTCCTTCTAATTCGACGAAAGAATGAGCCTTGGAAAGGAATGCTTGCTTTTCCAGGAGGTTTTGTCGAGTCTGATGAAGACCCTGAGGTTGCTGTCATTCGTGAACTCAAAGAAGAGTGCGGGATTGATGGCAAGGTTGTCAGATTACTTTGTGTAAAGGGGGACCCAAAAAGGGACCCTCGGGGCCATATTGTTTCAATTGCTTATCTTGTAGCTGCATTTGAAGAACCCATTGCTGGGGATGACGCTGCAAGTGCAGCTTGGTATCGGATTTCTGAAGTAGAGAGTTTAGCTGGAGACCATATGTCAATGCTTGATAAAATCAAGCATTTCTGACTTAGTATCTGGCCAATCTGGAACCTCGATGGCATCTGTTAAATGCATACCTGCGAGCCATGCAGCTAGAATGGACTCATCATGTTCGCGAACTACGAATAATGGATAGCCATCCTCGATTAGCCTGTCGATAAAACCTCGTACTGCTTTGGTCACTAGTAGGGTTGGTAAACCTAGTAATACTGCCTCACTAGCCATAGTTACCGATTGTGTAATGACTCCATCCATGCCGGCAATTGTGCGATCTAAATCCCACGGATTACCTTCTACTTCATTTTCATCAGCATAGTGAATTGTCAATCCTTCGAACCAGTTTTCAGGAATGGATAATATCTCATCGCTATCATGAATCCCATCTCCAAGCAATCTTCTCACCAATACTTTGGGTGGTTCTCTTACCTCTTTCGAACGCAATTGTGGCCTTAGGTGAATGTGCCCATGCAAGCCATCTATTCTGTGAAATTTTGCTTTCTTATTCATCAGTGGACCAGATAGAGAATCGATAAAATGGGTTGGGATTATGATATCTGTTGGTTTTGCTAATCTATGAGCAAGATGGTTTACTTCGGTATCTGTGATGTAGATGCGTTTTGCTTTACGTGGCGCTGCCCTCAATTCAATCGGTGCGCCTACGCTTACCACTTTGTCTACTCCCTTCAGAGCTTTGCCAGATATCTTCCTGCGTTTCCATGCCTTACGCCAACGCCCCTTTCCAACCGGGCGTGGCACCCATACAATTCGTCTACGAGGCATATGTCCATCGCAATTCTCGAGCATTGCCCTTACTTCGATTCTATCGCATGCTATGATGATGTCATCGGTCGAAGATAACTCACGCATTAGCGGCGCAAATAGCCGAGCGTGCGCTGGATGATCGATAACCCACCCAGTCGCCATGATTACTCGAGAATGACGGGCTATTTTGATGTGCCACCATGTAGTGCGCCCTATTATGCAGAAGAAAGCGATTAGCGTGGCTGGAAGTAAATTGTATGGACCATATACCCCTGGAGTGAAGGCTGGTAGTATGATTTGGCTATCTGGACAGATAGATGTTGAGGCCGGAGATGACATCAAAAGTCAGACATCCGGCGCACTTGCAAAAATCGATGCTCTACTTGAGGCGGCTGGAGTCACTAAAGAAGCGATTTGCTATGCGCAAGTTCTCTTAGATGACATCAATGATTTCGCTGCAATGAATGAAGTGTACGGCGCATGGGTTGAAAATGTGGTAATCAAGCCTGCACGGGCTGCATTTGAAGCAGGAGCTCTACCTGCTGGCGCAAAGGTCGAAATCGTTGTTCAGGCAATCGATTCTAGTGAGTGATTAAAATGCCAGGCTCCCCATATCTAGAGGAGCCTCCTGAAGATCTAATGACGTGGCCTGTATTGCTCAAAATTAGTGTTCCAATAATCTCTGCCTTAACAATAGCAGCTTGGTGGAATGACATCTTGCTTGAATGGGGAATTTTTCTAACAATCGCATTAACAATTTCATTTCTTACAAGGCGATGAAATACATACGAGAAGACTCGCTGGCCTACAACATGGGCACATGGCCAACGCACTGTTTCAAAGCCTACGATATCCGTGGGTTGTCAGGTGAAGAGTTGTCCGATGAATTCGCATACCGCCTAGGCCGTGCAATGGCAACTTACCTTGATTGCTCTTCCTTCGCAGTTGGAAGGGATATTCGTGAATCGAGTCCAAGTTATGCATCAAACCTAATTCAAGGACTGGTTGACTCTGGCGTTAAAGTCCTAGATTTAGGGATTGTTTCGACCGGTTGCTTGTACCATGCCTGTTGGACATTACCGGTTGATGGGGGAGTAATGGTTACTGCATCACACTTACCAATGCCTACGCATAATGGATTCAAGATGTGTAGAGGAACTTTACCGCTTGCCGGTGAAGAAATTCAAGAATTGAAGGATGTATTCCTAACTGGAGAATTCAGAGAGGGTAATGGCGAACATATTGATCATCCTCATGAAGACAGATACCTCGAAGCGATTGTCGCATCAACTGGTAAACTCGCTAGACCTGTGAAAGTCGCAGTCGATTGTGGCAATGCAGTCCCTGGACCAGCAATGGTTCGTCTTCTCGACATGATTGGTGCAGACCATATCGACTTGTACTGCGATTGGGATAATACTGAACCAAATCATGGAGCAGACCCAACTCGTGAATACAACATGATAGATTTAGCCAAGGCTGTTGTTGACAATGATTGCGAATTGGGCTTGGGTGCTGATGGAGATGGTGATAGAATCGGAGCTGTCGACGAAAACGGTGACTTCGTTTATCCTGACCGATTAATTGCTTTGATGGCAGACGACGTAGTTGGAACCGAAGAGGGAAAAGATTTGCTAATCTATGATGTCAAATGTTCGATGAATGTTGAAAAAGCAATTATTGCCGCTGGTGGAAAACCAATGATGGCAAAGACCGGTCATTCATTCATGAAGAGAGTTCTTGCAGAGCATCCTAATTCATTGATGGCTGGAGAAATGAGTGGCCATATATTCATGTCTGACCGTGGATGGTATGGCTTTGATTGTTCACTTTACAACGCTGCTAGAATTCTAGAGTTATGGTCTCGCAGAGATGCTTCTTTCAGTTCAGAATTAAACCGCTTAGCGCCTAACCTACCAACTACTGGCGAAGTGAAAATCCCGTGTGCTGAAGAGGACAAGTTGGCTACCGTTGCTGCAATCACAGCGGCTTTTGCTGACCATGATTCTTCGACCATTGACGGCGTAAGGGTGCGCTTCGAAAAGGACGGAGTGCAGTCTGCTTGGTATCTAGCTCGCAAATCGAACACAGAAGCGATTCTTGTTATGAGAGTTGAAGCGAACGATCAAGAAACTCTCGATGAGATACTTGCAATGATTGATGAGAGAGTTTCACCAATAACCAATATTAGCAAATTGCTGTGATTAGTCTTCGGATTCTTCTTCCTCTTCTTCAGCCTCGACCGTTTCGAGGGTGTATTCCAAAGAAATCAATTCGATCTTCCAATCTACTTGTTCGTTGTTGTCATTATTTGTACAAGCACCAAACGGTGCTTGGCCACGATTAACTGTCACTCCTAATTCAAAGGTATATTCTCCAAAGCCGGCATCTCCACCATCTAACAGCTCGTCTAAATCTGTTGAAGAGACTTCTTCAAATGTCACATTCAAAAAGTCAGATACGAAGAAATAGGACCCTTCCCAATTTGATTCGGTACCGGTATAGGAAGTAGTGTTGTCATTTATTCCACCTAAAACAGAAATTTCATCATCTTGAGGGGTTGCGGTTGGTGCGCAAGGAGTTTCGGTATCTGTATGGCTAGTAGTTATTCTAAAACCTATAATATTCAGGTCTTCCACTCCCCCGGCATCTGAATTGGCTCCAACAATTGCTGTTTTCTCGTGTTCGATTAACTCACCGCCTGAACCGATTTCATGGAAAGATATTGTTCCATTTACCGTATAATCTCCGACTGGTCCACTCATGCTAAAATCCGTATCTGCTTGTCCGGAAGCATATCCAAAATAAAGAGGGAAAACTAGTGCGAAGAAAACCATACCTGCAACTAATTTCTGTAGATTTGTGTCGGTTTTAATATCGTCCATGAATGACATCGTCGCTCCTCCGTTATCTGTGGGTAATATGTGGTAGTTTCCAAGGGTTTTGGTTCATTGCTTATTCCATTCAGTCAAACCTAACTTTGCAAAGGTCTTACGAGATCTACGAAAAACCGGCAATAGATAACCAATTCTACTTCTTTCACCGAAGGTCCATTTCCAAGGACATCTGGGGAGTCCTTTTGTCCACTCGCGAATAATTTCTCTTGCTTCTTCATTACCTTCTCCACCCGGTATAGTCCAAGCGGCCATATTGATTGCACCCGCACTGCCCTTGGTTTCCGCCCAGGTATGAATTTCTAATCCCTGTAGAGGCCCATCCAATACTTCCAGGCCAAGAGTTTGGGCACTTTGGGCCATTGGCATGATGATTGCAAAACGATCGACTAATCTGCTACCTTGGTGGCTGGTTATCTCCCAACTATTCGATTCAGTGATTCTTCGAAAAGATTTGATGTTCTCAATCGGGGAGGTAGAAACCTCGAGAACTAACTCTTTCCGACTGAGCATTAACTAAACCCAAATCGTTGGGTATGAAGAAGATAGGGGGTGCATTCCTCAAACGAATGCTGGTAAGGCCACTAATCCCCCCTTCGCAAGGAAGGGGAGATTGTGGATGGTCCATTCACGGTCTATCCCGCAATCCCCAGCCCAATAGTGGGCGAGGTTGACCACGGACTGTGGACCGCTTGGGTAACCGTAACTGGACCCTGCTTACGCTCGAACCCTAATGGGCTCTAGTGTTCTATTGGATCAGTTTCGATTCCGTCTGACTTCAGCCGAATAGAGAACCTAGGCCTTCGAAGCCGCCCTCTTCTTCTTCTTCCTCTTCTGCTTCTTCTGCAGGTGCAGCGTCAGCGGAAGCGGCAGCCGCAACAGGTGCGGCAGCAGCAGGGGCAGCAACGGCAGTAGCCATTGCTTCAGCTATGTCAACACCGCTTAGTGAGGCTACAAGAGCCTTCACACGGGCAGAGTCAGCACTTACACCAGCAGCCTTTAGGACAGCAGTGACAGCTTTTTCGTCGATCTCAGTTTCAGCAGAATGCAGAAGCATTGCAGCGTATACGTACTCCATATTTTTTCACCTCAAATTTTCAGCCGAATAAGGACCCAAGGCCGTCGAAACCGCCCTCTTCCTCTTCTTCTTCATCTTCCTCTTCAGCCTCGGCAGGGGCTTCATCGGAGCTCGGTGCTGCTGCTGCAGATTCTGCAGCAGAAACGGCTGCGCCAAGAAGTTGGCTCAGCTCTTCATCGAGTGCGTCGCTAGACAGTGAACCAGCAACGCCCATTGCGCCACGGTTTGCACGTCCAATTAGATGCGGCAAAGTGTCTGTTGTGACAATTGCAGCCTCCAGTGCCAGTGCAAGAGCTTCGCCGCTCGCCTTGGACAGGAGTGTTGGTACGGTTTGACTGGTAAACCAGTGGATGTTGCAAGCCAGATTGAATGCGCCTGCTCCGAAACTGATTAGATCAGATTCAAACTTAGCGTAGTCGATATCTAGAGTTGCAGGTTCAAAGCGAGTACCATCTTCGATAGTACCGCAAAGTCGCAAACCGGTTACGATTGGATTGATTCCAATCTTAGAGAGCATCATTCCAAGATCTCCAGTGAATGCTTCACCTTCTGTTAGAACTGTTGTCTTCTTTTGAATTTGTACACTACCCTTTACAATTTTAGCAGGGATTCCAACGGAGTTTAATTCTCCAACAATTGGTCCTGGTGGCATTCCAGTGTCCATTTTGTCAACAATTATGTCGTAAGGTGCTGTGTCGCCGGGCTTTGCTGCACGGCCTGCTTCAGTAGCTTTCAGTTCTGTGAAAACTTCAAATGAATTCATGTCTGTCTGAACAAGTGCTGGCTGAACCGCTGAAGAGTATAATTCCTCAAGGTCTGCAAAATCATTTCCTGCAGCTTCCCAAGCAATCTTCATCAAACGCTTTTTTGCAACTTGAATGTTTACTTTGTCACGAAGTCCTGCACGCATGCCAATCATAGAATCGGCAGGCACGCCATGAATATCGATTACTGCAAAGGTACCACCTTTAGCAAGCATTTCTGATAGCCCAGAGACTGTGTTTTTCTTCCAGGATGCTACCTTAGGAATCAATTAACCACCTCGACTCTAGTTGCTGGACCCATTGTGGTCTTGATGTTAAGTGAACGAATGTTTCCTACTCCGCGCTCTAATCGAGATGTTACACGGGTGTAAACTTCCATAGCGTTCTTCAATAATTCATCTTCAGATTGTGCAAGAGTTCCAAACGATGTTTGGAAAGTAACCTTGTCACGAGACTTGACTACAGTAGTGGATTGAAGACCTGCTGCTATTGCTGCTGGGTCAACTACTGGTGGAACTGGACGGGGCATCTTGCCACGAGGACCTAGAACTACACCGAGGTAACGACCAATCAATCCCATATGAGGGACTTCTGAAAGGAAGAAATCAAACGAGTTTGCTATTTTCTTAGCTTTACCCTTGTTCTTTCCAAGTTCTTCAATCTCAGATGGATCGATAACATGGATACCGGCATCTTTTGCTTTCTTTGCAGCATCTGATGCTGCAAACATTGCAATTTTGATTTGCTTGCCACGACCAGCAGGTAGGCGGATTTCTTCTTGAATACGATTGTTAGGGTTTTTCAAATCAACATCTTTGATTGTGAATGCCATATCTAACGATTCAACAAATTTACGTTCTGGAGCGCCTTCGATAGCGTTCTTGATTGCTTCTTGTATTTTCTGTTCCATTTCCGTTCACCCCTTCGGTCTGCGAAGGGACAAGCCCCTCTACCGTGGTCCGTGATTCAGTTCAAGCAAATCGTTCGTCCCATTCTCCTTTTTCAATTGTGGTCAGAGCGTCCTTGGCCCAGAGTCCATCGATCTTAACACGCATTGACACACATGTGCCGATGACCTCACGGGTCTGCGCTTTCAGGTCTGCTCCAGTCAAGTGGCCGTCGTTGTGCTTTTGGCGAGCGACGTCCATCGCTTTTTCGAGGCTCAAGTCCTCAGTAGCGGCATCCAGACTACCATTGCATTTCTTGACACCTAGCGCTTTTATGATAAGATGGCTGGTCCAAGGCTTTGGCATGTTTGTACACCTCTGTTACTCACACGGACGTGAGCAGGTTGCCGACTTGCCTCCCCTATTTAATCGCGCCGCGCGCAATCATTCGACTCTCTCGACGACGCGGACATGATCTCCACGCATCTTTAGGGTCATAGGGATAGGTTGTTCATACAACTCCATACTAACTTCTTCTTTGGTTTCTGCGACACTAGTAACACGTGCCTTTTCGCCTTTGAATGCTCCTGTTACAATCTCTACGATACATCCTACTTCTATGCCGCTGGTAACTGCCTTTGGCTCTAAGTACGGTAGGATATCCTTGAGTGCTGCCTCTCCTGGAAGAACAGTCTTTGCGTTCTTTAGAGGTGTTTGATTTAGTCCACGGCGGGCCTTTGGATCACGACCACCAGAACGCCCGATTAACTTCTCAACATGGTGTGAAGCGCTGGATTCAACGATTACATATCCACGCATGCCTGTTGGATGAAGAATGCCGAATATATCATCGCTAAGTGCTGAAAGTGAGCCTGAGCCCATCAAACGAGCTTTCATTTCATCAGCGACGCGCTTCTCTGAACCAATTGCAGTCTTTACGATGTAAAGGTAAGTAGCAACTGAACCATACATCTCCAGCAACAATTTCTCGCTACCTTCCATATCTAGATCTGTGAATACATGGTGTCTCGTTCTGTTATTTTCACGGTCTTCCCAACCAATGTTTCCCGGATCAACCCAGATCGATTCAGTGTAACGGCCTGTTGGAGTTACTTCCTTACTGGAAGATACTACTAGGCATGGAGCAATATCTTGTAGACGGCCTCCGATATCAATTCCAAGTGCAGGTCCTGCACGAACATATTCCAAATCCTCTAGAGGAATTCCGGTACATTCCGCTACACGGTTAAGTACATCCTCTTCGGTATCTCCAATTCCGTACACACCGTCCCAAAGGCCTGGTGAATCTGAATCAGATTTAGAGCGATGAAGAAGTAATAATTCCTCTTCGTGGCGAACAAATGCGATAAATGCGTCAGTCATAATTTCCCCTCCAATATCAGATACCAAATACATCATGGATAAGCCATGGTATGAAATTGTCCATCAGTACGAGCATTACAAACCCAATAAAACCTAGGATAAATAGTCCAATCCCACAAATAATTGATGTTTGTTTGAATTCCTGAGGCGTAGGCTTTCGAGCCATACGAATGATACGAGCCCAGCTTCCGCGAGATATCTTGCGGAATTGTGCTTCAATAGCATCTTGCTTGTCCTGGACTTTGTCCTCGAAGGAGCGTGTCTGGTTCTTGTCATCTGACATGGTTTCACCTCAGTGGTGTCATGGCGACTTAGGGCCCTCATTTAACCTCAGCGGCGCGGATAGGCTCCGGCTATCGACTGATTCAAAGCACACCTGTGTCTCGATAGACCCATGGCGGAGCGAGACCCATATCAGGTTCTCGGTGTATCACGGGGAGCCAGTGACGCTGAAATAAAGAAGTCTTTTCGCAAACTTGCAAGGCAATTCCACCCCGATCGTAACGATGGTTCGACCGCAGCAGAGGCGAAATTCAAAGAAGTACAAGCCGCTTACGATTCAATCGGTACGGCTGAAGCCCGCCGTAAGCATGAGCAGGAACAGATGTTTGGTGGAGTTGGCGGCGGTAGAGGCAGCCCCTTTGGCGGCATGGGTGGCATGGGTGGCATGGAGGATGTCCTTGGTCAAATGTTTGGCAAAAGTATGGGCGGGGGGCAACGACGGCACAACTCTCCACGACCTCCTCAGGAGAGAGGGAAGAATGCTGTATCATGGCTCGACCTTTCCCCCGAAGATGCTGCCAGTGGTGGTTCTTTCAATCTAACATACACTCAATTAATTCCAGGAAGCCACGGTAGTATAGATAGAAAACGTCGCACCCTGAGTGTCAAAGTAAATCCTAACGTAAAACATGGCAAGGAGATTCGCATTAAAGACCAAGGCCATGGTCACCCTCAAGGCATTAATGGAGATTTAATCGTAAATATTCGAATTGACCCTGGCGAAGGATGCCGCTGGGATAATGGCAGAATTATCAAAGAAGTTGAAATCCCATATTCCACATTGATTCTCGGTGGGAAGGTTACTGTTACTCTTCCTTCTGGTGTAAAGGGGAAAATATCTATTCCGCCATTATCGCAAGTTGGTGACCGCCAACGGGTGAAAGAGATTGATATTGAATTTATTTTGGACGAACTTGATGAACTTGACAAATCACAAATAGATGCCTTACAGGCATTGAAGGACGTGGGTTTGTGAAAAGGCGTAAGGGAAAGGTAAGTCCCCCTGATGAACGTCTTTATCGAAGATTGATTTCACATGGTCTAGAGAGGAACTTATCGGTTGATTTGGCACTTAGTACAATCTTATCGAAAGAATCTAATCTTAAATTAACTGAAAAACAATTACACTCTCAGATTCAAGAAACTATTGTACATGCTTGTCGAAAAGGTGAATTGTTTATTGGAGATACAAATGATTTCTCTTTGCGTTCGACCCAACAAAGAGAGGAAATTGAAGCAGCGGTAAGGACATCACAACACCAATTACACGAAGGTGCGATGCTTGCAACTTTGAGGGGAGAGAGTCTCCCTGATGATTTCTCATTATTGGAGGGGGAGGTGTTGCGAACATATCTTGGCTTTGATATGACAAAACAATTAGAGAAAGTTGCGAAATCTGAAGCCAAACTACGATTCCCAGACCCACTGGTATCTATGGCATGGCTAATGCGTGACAGTTTCACTCCAGAAGAAATGTTAGATGCTAGATTGGCTTATCGAACAAAGATGGGGACAAACCCATTTCCGAGAATATATCGAGATGATTTAATCGAATTTGCAGCGAAATTACCCGAACCTGTGATGTCAGAGAATAGAGTTGATTTACGACACATACCATTCACTACAATTGATCCTCCTGATGCAAGAGATTTTGATGATGCTGTATGCCTTATTGAAGATACATTATGGGTCGCCATTGCAGATGTTGCTCACTATGTCAAGCCCGATACATCACTTGACAGATATGCCAGAGAAAGGGCTACAAGCGTATATCTTCCTCATTGTGTACTTCCAATGCTGCCTCCACGTTTAGCTGATGATTTATGTTCGTTGAGAGATGATGCCGATAGATACGCAATGGTTATTGAAATGAAAATTAATGAGGCAAGGGTAGTGTCGACCAAGGCGCACCAAGCACTAATCCGTGTAAAACAAAATTTGTCATATGATGATGTCATTGAAGGAAATCTATTCCCTGAAATGATGAAGTTATCAAAAATGATGCGGGCAAAAAGAATCGGTCTTGACATCGCTGGAGCGGAAAGGCGTCCTCGGATTAATGGGGATGAAATAACTCTTGAAGTGAAATGGCCAAATGAGGCTACTGAAATGATTGAGGCTTTTATGGTTGCAACGAATGAAGCGGTTGGACATCTATTGGGAGATGCTGAATCCGCACTACCATGGAGATGTCATTCGCCACCGGATTCTCCCGAGGTTGAATCTCTAAATGCTAAACTAGAGTGCTTAGATGTGGATATTGAATTGCCAATGCCATCGCATAGAAAAACCGGGGAGACTGAAACTACTGAAACAATGAATTTGCTTTCTGCTTGGGCTGATGCCGGCCTATCTTTTGATAATGAAGAGACTGTTGAAGTCATAGATGGTAACTATCTCTCAAGTGTTGTTGATTCTCAGGCTCGCTCAGAAATGCTACAGGCTTTGAGAAATGCCCAATCAGCAGCATCAGAACTCTCTGAGATTAAGCGCCGGGTTGTAGATCAGGGGCTATTTCAATTAATGCAAAGGGCGATTTACAGTGAAGAAAATATTGGACATTTTGGTCTCGATTTGGATGCCTATGTCCATTTCACATCCCCTATACGAAGGTATCCAGACCTAGTGGCCCATCGTCAGTTGAAATCATTGCTTGAAAGTAAAGACTGGACCCATACATTCGAAGAAGTCGAAGAAATTTCAGAACATTGCTCGACCCGTTCTAGGCAAGCTAAGAAACTCGAATGGGAATTAGTTGCAAGTACTTGTAACATGCACCTAATCAATACTGAAGAAGGTTCGACTTGGAATGCGAGAGTGGTAGGTCTTCGTAGCCCATGGATATATTTGGATCTCGAAGATGATGGTTCGTTTGAAGGACGTATGCATTTGAGCCAGTTGGGTGGTAAGGAACGCTTGATGATCGATCAATATGGGCTGAAAGTTGAGAGAGAAAATGGTAGTTCGGTTTTAGAACTTGGTCAACGGTTTGACTGCAGACTTAGAGGCCTTGATATTTGGTCAGGAGCTCTTGACCTATCTCCTGTTTGATTAGTCGTGGGAAACTACTAGGAATATAATTGTCAAAACTAGTATTGCCCTCTGAGCATGGAGCATACGCGCACCTTTTCTTACCTTCTTTGGAGGCCATTTCCAAAGTAATAATGCACCTGTAATTGTCATTAAGACCATTCCCCCCCAGCCAGCCCAATACATCCATCCATTGTCTTCTTGTATCATCCCCAAACCATGTACTCCGCCAACAACAACTGCTACAAGGCCAATCCAATAGTGGGCTCGCATGTAAATACGATTAAATGAAGATAATTTTTTCTTAACCATTTTAGGGTTTTCAAACAACTTTTTTGCATTGCGCCGTAGATAGATATGCGAAGGTTTCCAAACTACTATGCTCACTGTGAATACGAAGGTCCACAATGCAAAGTCGCCAAGACCTTCGGCTTCTACTCCCAAGATTTTGGCATCGTCGTCATCGTCATCGTCATCGTCATCGTCATCGTCATCGTCAGCAAGTGCTACTGGTGAAATTAATAATAGCAGCGAGAGATAAATCAGCCAACGCTTCATAAATTTAGGGAGAAAGGACTACACTATGTATGTACCTATTACTAAGTTGTAAATTATTCACAATACAAACTTACCAAGAATGAAAGAGATGCTAAAAGAGATGCGGGGGGCAGGATTCGAACCTGCGAATCAATAAGAAATGGGACCTAAACCCACCGCCGTTGACCAAGCTGGGCGACCCCCGCCCAAACCTGCGTCACATATCACACAAATGAATACAACTGTTCAATAACAAGAAGATAGGGGGGTAAACAATGGCTGAGTTCGAAGCCCTATCAAAGGTCCTAGTTTCACGCCGAAATAAGGTGCACTTAGCCGTTTTTATCCTCACTATCTTGATGATTCCTGGTGCTCTAAAGGCACTAGAACCAATCGATATGGAATCGTATGATATGGAATCGCCAGAACTTACCGCAGAGCGTAAAATCAATGATGAATTTGCTACCACTGAAATCATCCTTGGATTTGTTGTAAGCGTACGAGACCCTGCAGCAGTTGGTTCCACGCCAGTCCCAGTACCACTACTCGAAGATGGAACACCAGATTGGTCTAGCCTCCCCCCTGCTGATGAAGCAATTGATGCAGGAGAAGAATGGGTTGGAATTACAGATACCGATGGCGGCATTCTGAATCTTACTATTTTACGAGAAATTCAATCAAAGCATCAGATAGTTCACGACCATGCCCTTGGTAACTATACCAAACCGTTCATCAATGATGTAACCGGTTTACAAACTTCAGGTGTTATGAGTCTTGCAGATATTTTCCGTGGCTTTATGGCCAATGAATCGATTCTAACACATCCCACGATGACCTTAGCAGGACTAGAGCCAGCCCAAACAAATTGGGATGATTGTGGTATACTCGAATGCCTTACATTTGAAGATGAAGATTTGACTCAAGCACATATTGATTTGGCGGCAAGTAGAATGGCGGCAGCAAATGGTTCTGCTTTCTTGAGATGGCTGTCATTGGATAGAGGATTTGTCAAAGCATCGGAAAATACCGGTATTGTAGGAGGGCCAATCGGTGGTGCTCTGAATGAAGATGGTACTTGGAGGAATGCTGAACCGGGACCTGGTCGTTGGTCTGCATCGGCTTCATGGCTATTGGTTCAACTAGATCGGGCTGCTTTGGAAGAGGTTGGTTGGACCACTATTTGGAAAGATGCTCACCCTGAAAAAGAAATCTCATTCACAGATGATGGTTTGGTGATTGGAGGTTACCGCTTAGATGGTATGGAATTAGTCCTACAACCTCCCGAATATACCTCGGAATATTGCTTGGGTCTTGACAATATGTGTTCATTGGAATGGTCTGTAATGCATCTTGAAGGAAGCCTGCGCAGCCATGATAATAATTCGTTAACTCTAGTTGTTGGACAAGCAGTAAATGTAGAAGTCAATCGTGAATTACAAAATTCTGGAGGCTTGATTTTCGGTATGGGTATTGCAATTATTTTTCTATTATATGCATCACTAAGACGATGGTCGGATGTTGCAATTGTGTCTTTATCACTTGGTGGTGCACTATTGTGGATGCAGGGACTAATCGGCCATTCTGCCTCTCTTTTAGGCTGGTTAGGGATTGACTTAATCTCTCGTTCTCAGTTCTCTAATCTTTTGCCAATTCTTGTACTAGCACTTGGAATTGATGATTCATTACATGCTTTACATCGTTACAAAGAAGAACGTAATTTAGGAAATTCTCCGCAAAGTGCAGGCCGCATAACTGTCAACAGAGTTGGGCGGGCAATCATATTGACTAGCCTTACTACTATGGCGGCATTTGGCGCTAATCTTTTCAGTGATGTTGCAGCTTTGAGGTCGTTCGGACTTGAGGCTGGTCTTGGAATATTAGCAGCGTTCTTATTGACCGGTATATGGGCGCCATTGCTTCGTATCTCATTTGATGAATGGCTGGAAAAGAGAGGAAAGAATTCTTCTCCTAAAATCAAACGTAATATCATTCGAACCGACATGTTACAAAAGATTGCAATAAAATCAGGCACAGGATCTCGACCAATAATTATTGCAGGAATCTGCCTTCTGTTGACAATTCCTGCCGCCTGGGGCATGGTGAATTTAGAAGGGGAATTTTCCGTTGATGATTTCCTTGATGAAGATTCAGATTTTGCCTTTGGAGTCGATATGGTCAATGAACGGTTCTCCGATGAAGGAGAGCCTGCTATGCTCTTGATTGAGGGAGATGTTGCCGACCCTGAGGTATTTAGAGCAATTGATGACTTTAGGCAAAATGCAGACAAAGGATTAGACGGCGGTATAGATAAAATGACCAGACAGCCTGATGGAAAGGTCGATATTCTTGCCATTGATGAATTTGTAATTTATGCATCGGCGTCGATGGTGAGCAATCCTGAGCCTTTTTGGGGGCATGGTTTCAATGAATCCGGTTGTGAACAAATCGGTATCCTAAATGCTCCAAACTTAGATGATAGAGATTGTATTGTATTCTTCTATGGGGTTTTGACACTAGATGGAGTTCCAGGCACTGAAATACCTTCATCTCTAATTGATTTGTATATTGCACCAAGTGAAACTCCAGATCCTGAGCGAGTATGGCTATCTGAAAGTGGGAAGAATATTTCTTATGATATGATGCTGATTAGATTTGGAATAACCTCTCCCGATGATTTTCCATCAATGGGTCCTGGTATAGATAAAATCAAGAGTGATTTAGGGCCTCTTCTAAATCTCTCATCGGGTACTTGGGAAGAAGAGGGGGCATCGGAAGATGATAAGCCTTTGACATGGGTAATGCTTACTGGTAAACCGATTACAAGATTCGTTGCGAGTGATAAAATGCAATCTGAAATGCAATCATCTCTATTGCTTGGTTCGTTGTTTGTTCTAATCACACTCTCTATTGGTTTCCGCTCTGTTAAGCAAGCAATTGTGTCCCTAACACCGATTCTATTGGTTGTTGTTTGGCTCTATGGATTGATTTATGCATTTGGTTATTCTCTAAATATTGTAACTGTAACTATTGCCACGATATCTCTTGGCGTAGGTATCGATTATTGTATACATGTTACCGAACGATATCGCGAAGGTAGAGAAAAGGGTGGCAATCATCGCCAAGCCTTACATGGAGTTGGTGGCGCATGTGCTCTTGCTTTAGTTGGTTCAGCGATTTCGGATGTCGCTGGATTTTCAATTATCGCTACTTCATCAATGGGATTATTCAATACCTTTGGATTATTCTCTGCAATGATGATTGTCTTGTCGCTAATCGCATCAATGGTACTAACCACTGCAGCATTAGGGATAATTGAACCTAAAACAAAATCAACTCAAGAAGAGTAATCATATCCATTTTTTGCGATAGAACCAACTTAGCATCATTATGCTGAAGAGAGACATCCCCGCCATGATTGTCCAAAACCCACCAAGTTCATCTAACTGAGCTGGTAACTTGGTATTCATTCCAAATATTCCAGCAATCAAGGTTAGGGGCAACATGATTGCACCAATGATTGTGAGTGTTGTCATCACTTCTGTCAACTTTGCATTCGAGAGTGCTAAGTTCATACTTACATGGGAAAGGTAAGTGTCTCTTGTGCTGGTAGCACCTGCCGAATATGCTGAACATCGCTTTACCAGAGTGTTGGATAGTTGTTGTAAATCTGTAAAGAACGCCAAGGATGATTCGTTAATCAATCTCTCCCCAGGTTTTAGCAATCTCAAACATGCTGCTTGTAAGGATTCGATAGATTTGCTCGCTTCACGCAAGAGTCTCTTCAAATCGTGAAGGCCCTCTAGCAGTCCTTCATATGATTTCGATGGGTCAAATACCTGATATTCTAAGTCGTCCAACTTATTAGAATATTCAGACAAGATAGGTGTCCAATCGTCTGCAATTGAGTCGAGTAATTCGTAAAGCAGAAAATCTACACCGATTGCAACTTCATCATCATCAGCAGTCTTTAGACGGCGGCCCAATACATCAAGGGCAGGAATTCTAGTTCCTCTAACTGTGATCATCATATCACCACGAAGAATGATTGCCACTGGCTCTGTATCTAAGCGATTGTCTGCATCACGGGCGCGTACCACGATAAATCGGTGGCCGTGGAATCTTTGAACGGTGTCGCTAGCATGCCCGTAAATGTCCTCAATCGCTAGTTCATCAATTCCAATATTCTGTAGCCATTCTTTGACTTCATCATCGGGTTTGAGAATGTCAAGCCAAGCGGTTCCCTTTCCCTTGATAGCCTCTTCCAGCCCATCTAAAGTGAACTCTGACGAGGCAACAACGCCTGCGCCGGTGGTTTGTAAACGGAGTTCGGCCATGTTTGGGCCTCGCCATTTCACTCATATGCGTTTTGGGGCTTCATTCAGACTCTTCCAAGCGTTTTCTATGTCTTATTCCACTCATTACATGACGTTGTTCAACTTCAGCCAATTTAGATTTCAAACGCCATGATAAAAACCATACTGCGGCAATTACTCCTACGATATTTAAAATCCAAACCCATGGTGGAATATCCATTTATTCACCTCAAATTGGTGGCAAAATATCGATTTCGACATCGCCTGATGGGACTCCTATACATCCCAGTCTCGCACCTTCGGAAACAATTTCCTCATCAAGGCCTGGAGTTAGGGGGTCTGGTAGACTAACGTCTCCTGACAAAAGAGTAACCATACAAGAGCCACAATTACCACTGGTGCAATTAGTAGGAATGTCCACATTAGCAGCATGCGCATGCTCTACAAGAGACTTGCCGGGTATCTCATTTGTTTGCCCTAGTAATTTAGCACCACGTAGGAAACGGATGAGGCCCATTTGAGCACCTCAACGATCTTCCCAGCGTGACCAACGTCCAGTTTGCTTGTTGAAGTAAAGTCCTGCTTTCTTCATCCACTTGTTGAACTTAGTTGCTCCAGCACCGGTTCTAAGAATGAAATCTTCTCGGTCTTCTTGTGCCTGAATGTAGCCCTTAGCAGCGAGAGTCTGGTCAATCCAGTCATTGATACTCATCAATCCACTTGTCAAGACTGATTGCTCAGCTGCTTGTGTCATTGAATCTGCATCGACACCGGTTTGTACTAATTCAGCCTTAACCAATTCATTGATTGTGGTAAAGTCCTGAGAGGCTGGCTTTGGAGGTACTGGATTACGAGGGCGTGCATCGGGGTCGATTTCGATTCTTCCGCCATTTTCCATTATCGTGTCTACTGTCAATGATAATCCTGCATTAAATGGAGTCTCACATTCCCAGCAAATGAATGACCAATTTTTCGAATCATCTGGATTCCTGCTTGTACGGGGGTCCATTTCTTCGTTACAATTTGGACATGCATGAAGTATTAGTTCAGGAACTATCTTTCTTCGGAAATCAACAATATCTTGAGGTGTTCCTTCTAGTTCGAGCATTTCATGATCACGTGCTGCTTCAAGACCGCGGGTCTCAAGTTGGTCACGAATCTTGACTTTCTGGTCATCTTTACCTTCATCATCAAGATTGTTTTCTAACTTAACAATCAACTCAACTGTCTTTCCAAGACGGTTCATTACTAACTTTTGAGCACGGAATGCTTCTACCTTAGCAAGCTTCAGGCGTTCTTTTTGTTCTGCTAATTCAGACAAAACGTCCTTTTGTTTACGCTTGAATTTTAATTCTTCAATCTTATTTTCAGGTTTGCGCTCCGGCGCTAGAACCTTGGAAAGGAACCTTTCCTTTCCATGAGATTGAGGACCTGCAGTGATGATTTCGAGTACACCATCTGCAATGTCGGGTTTTAATCCATAATTTTCTACCAATTGAGATTTATCAATTTTCTTGAGATCTCCAATCTTAATTCCAGCATCTGCCAATTGCATTGCTGTAGTCTCGTCAATTCCTCGACGTAATAGAGCCAGATATGTGTCCTTCTTTGCCATGTGTACCCCCCCCGACGAGACAGGCCGAGCCGGCGGTTAGATGTCAACCCATCGCCGCCCGAGCATCTTCGAGAAGCCGCGCTAATTCTAGCCAATCCTCGATTTCTAAATCTTCAGGCCTTTCATCAATAAACTCACAATCGATAGACTGCATGGCCTCAACATACACTTTTGCATGCCATCCTCTTATGCGAGCGATTCGTTTTGGAGCCTTTGAAAGAGTATTTCTGATTTTTTTGCGTCTTTGAGAAAATGCTTGCCGAATCAATAATTTTGCAAGTTTAGAATTCTCAGGAGAATCAATTCTAGACATCGTTACTAGACGTGAATGAACTTGGGGTGATGGAGTGAAACAATGAGGTCCGACCCGCATTTCAAATGTACATTCCCAATCCAGCATAGTACACATGCCAAGACTGCCTCTATCACTTTCCCATTCCACAACTAGCCGTTCTGCAAATTCTTCCTGCAGCAATAGTACCACTTCCTTGATGGAATTATTGCGTGTGAGGATGTCGATTAATGGCGATGATATTTGGTAAGGAATATTTGCAACTACCTTGTTTGCATTAGGCCATTTGACTTTGAGTGCATCGCCTTCAATGAGATTAAGACCTGGGAAATTATCTCTAAGGAATTCGCATGCTCCATCATCGAGTTCAATTGCAGTAAGTGAACAATTGGTCTCCAGTAGCCTCTCTGTCAAGACGCCGGGCCCTGGGCCAATTTCTATTATATGGTCATCTGGACTTATTTCTGCAAGAGAAATTGTTTCGTCCAATACTTCCTCATTATTCAGAAAGTGTTGACCTAAAGATTTGATATTGTCCTGACGCATTCGCAGTCGTTCAATCAAAACACGGGCTCCGTGGCCCATGGTAATCACTCATCCTGACGCAATAGTAAATCGATTAATCGAGGCTCTAGGCTACGATCCTCGATTTCTGAAACAAACCTCTTAGCAAGAAGTTCTGCAGAATTAATGCCACAGTCTTCATCCAATTGCGCAAAATTTTCCCATCCTGCACGGCCACGCCTTGTGACCATATCCATCGCTTTCTTGTTTCCTACGCCAGCCAATAATTCGAATGCGTGCATCTTCAAAGAAAGGTTTCCTGCACGATTAAAGAATTGTTGAATGAATATCTCCGGGGAGTCTTCTATAACTTGCTGGATAACAACTGGAAGTTCAATTGATGCTGAATTAGAAAGGTCGCGGATACGTGCAAAACCGAGAATATCTTGCACTACATCTCTCTTGGAATGGTCTATTCCCATGTATAGGCGAGCTCCTACCATCTGCAAACCAGAACCGGATTTAGGACGAAGTCTAATCACGTGTAAATTTGGTTCTGTGATGACCACTAGAACCCCACCTGATTCGGGGTGTTCAATAACTCGGCACCATTCTACTTTCATCAAAGGGTCTGGTTTTTCGGTACGAGAACTGCTTCTACGTTGCCCACTATGACGCTCATTACGCATATTTGCTCACCGGCCGTCGGTTTCATTTAACGCCAACATTTTGGCGTACGATGTCTAGAACTGCTTCGACATCGCTAGCTTCTATCGAGATACGGCGGCTAGCAATAACCGCACGTACATCGTCAGAATGCATTGGCATAAGTTCTGCCAACTTCGCTGCTAGTTCCGGGTATTTCTGGAAGATTTCAATTTCCATGATTGCAGTGAACATATCCGTGAAAACTTTTGGTTCAGTCTTGTAACCGTTTCGATTATCGCTAGCGGCCCATTCAGCATGCTGCAGAGCAGCTTTCTGTTCATATGTCAAAAAGCCACGACGCTTTTGAGCATCTTCAAGCATTTCACGCACTGATTGAAAATCTGTGAAAGTTCCTTTGTCAGTCATTAATATCACTCCAATGGACGTAGGTGCTCTGGTCGTGAAACCACAGTCTTTTGCATGTTGCCGTCTTTGACAGCGACAACCCATGCCTTACCTTGGCGCTTCTGGATAAATCCAGTTCGCCCTTGGAATCTGCGGTGAGGCATTCCCATCTGTTGTCCACCGTCTAAAACGATAGCAACGCGGTCACCTTCTTGGTACTCGTGCATGATGCGTGAAATGACGACTCGTCCCTTGTCGTGACGTCCTTTACGTAGAATTGATCTGGTGCCTTGGCGCTGGCCCTTGGATTTCTGCATGTTAATCGTACCCCTGCTTCGCGTGTCCTAAGACAGTTGGAAGCAACCTGCCGACCTACCCGGGCCATATAAGCACCGCGATAGCCTTAATCCGCGTGAATATCGGCGACATCGAGCCATTCGACTGTACATTTTGCCTTGACAAGGGAGGCGATTGAGGGTTGAGTTCGCCCGCCATCACCATGAACTGTTTCTTTGACGTAGGTTCCTGATTCGCATCTTAGACTAAACTCTCCATACATATTTCCATCATCATCTAATCCGATAGCAGGATTAGATGTTTCAAGCACTTTTCTTTTCCGAATTTTGTCTGCACGTCGATGAGCGACCCTTTCTGGTGTTCTTTGAGCAAGGGTGCATCCCTGTAATTTTTCCATTATTTCCATTACATAATCTTGTGATGGTAACGGCAAAGTCTCCTCTTTGAAATTCGCTAGCCTATCAATTAGCACATTTTTTGTTCCACTCTTAGCCAGTCCACGTTCTTCACAAAGCGCTGTTAATTCTGCTTTTTTCAATTGTGAATAATCGATTTCAGGTTCGGGTTCCGTTTTGAGTTCGCGCCTCTTACCTCTGTGATGATCTCGTCGACGACGATTTCTGTCGGCATTATTCTTGGAAATTTCCATGACCTGAGTGATTTGGTCTAACTCCTTCTGAGTTATCGGTTCGATTTTGTAACGAATTGTATAGGACTTTTCGGCAGGAGTATCCTTAACGCGTACAACTTCACTACGGTTTGAGGCTCGCATATCACTTACCTCGAGTTGTCCTGATGCAGTTTCATTGATGGTTTTCATCAATGCATCATAGTCAACTTCTCTCTTTACTGGTTGCTTCATCTCAATAACGAATGGACGGCCACGACCTAGGCATCTGACATCGATATCTTCTCTGCCCATTCCATGGAATGCATGTTCTTTACTACCAAACAATCCCAATGACGGGTCGCCGATTAAACCTTGAACAGATGATTGATACTGCATCCCAGTTTGGTCACATCGCTCACAACCTCTTCCTTTACAAGAACGGCATGGCCACTTTGTTTGTGGAATCCCCCGTGCCAGTTTACGATATCTTCCATACACATAGTGGGAGCGTATGTCTAGTTCTACAGTCAGAGTCAGTACGTCGATTAGTGCCAAAATTTCTGGCTTGTCGATTACCAACTTTATTTGGAAACCAATCGATTTCAATTGTCGAGCAATCTCATCGACTAGACTTACCTTCAGTGCAGCAGAGCCGCCTGCTCCAAATCGCTTTCTAATATGGTCTTCCGCTTCGGTTTGGTCTTTGGGTATTCTAGTACCCAATTGCATTCGTGAGCATTCTCTTTCACCCACGGTTTCTTTGATTAATTCAGCAAGAAGTGGTGCCTCATCGAATAGGTTTTCACAAAACGGACATAGCGGTTCGGCTTCTCTAGCCTGCGCCATTGTTTGGTCGCCTTCTACAACATTAGTTCTGATTTCAACTCCAGACTCATAGTTCGATTGCTCAAATCTTTTCTTTCCACCTACGCGCCCTAAACAGTGGTTGCAAGTACCGATTCTTACCAAGTGCTTCAGTCCTGCCGGGCGTGGAGCGGCTGGAATCTCTTCTTCACCAGTATCAAGTTGTAAATCGTTATTTTCCCAATCAGGGTCTGTACTAACTTCCGGTTGAGATTCTGTCTCGTCCCAAAGTGAATAGTCTGTTGAACCAAAACCAGCATTCGCATATGACATCCATTCGTCATCTTCATCGGATTTATCTGCTGAAGTATCCTTGTCTGACACAATAATCACCATTCCAAGAAGGGGCCAACCCCAGACTGGAACGAAGTTGGCGACCGGCCATCTATTGAAAACCTCTTCCTTTACCCAAAGCGATTATTCAAGAACCATGGGCGCTCAAATTGTGACATGGCGGGCGAACCTGTGGAGGTTGGGCAATTTGTTGCAATGGCTCGCAAGACGCTGGTTAACGAGCAATATCTCT
>JABIGM010000030.1 GCA_018650165.1 Methanobacteriota archaeon | reverse complement strand
GGTGATGTAATACTCGATGATAAAATATTGGAAAACGATGGTCATCCCGAACATGATGAAATGCTTACGGAATATATGGAGAATTTGGAAATGCGACTTGGATGGTATTCTGGTGAAAATGAAATGATTATATCTTGGTCCAGCGGAGAGATATTATCTCACTCTAAAAACCTCTCAACAAAAATAATTGATACGGTCAAGACATTTATTGATGATGAAAATGCAATTTATATTTCAGATGAAAAACTGTTGGAATTAGAAAATAATAATCCAACTACCTCGGGAGATGAATAGTTTTGTCACAAGATTGTAGTAAACATTCAGTTCCTATGCTGTTGGTCGATGGAAAATGGGAATGTCCATTCTGTATAGCAGAGTTTTGTTCCGATATTGAAGCTGATTTCAGTGAATTTGAAGAAGACTGATGTTGAAATTAAAGATATTAGATTATTTTTCGAGATATAAATCGTTCACCTGTTTATTCCATAGTTACTGCTTGTATTGGTGGCGGTCAAGGAATCGCTATGGTCATCGAATCTCTTTGATGACTACAAGCCTTTGAAATCGCACCGAACATTAAAATAAAAAAAGAATTTAGCATAAACATGGATGATGAGACTCAGATTTTGGCTGAAAATCAACCAATTCCTCCGCAGCAAATTGCTCCACAGCAAATTCAGATAATTGCTCCACAGCAAATTGCCCCACAGCAAATTGCCCCGCAGCAAATCGCCTCACAGCAAATTGCGCATCCTGGAATGCAGCAGGTAGTATATATTCCATTGAATTATAGCCCTGAAGTTAATCTTCGTAATTGGTCATATCTTCCTTTAGGGATTGGAATTACAATATATCTTGCTAGCGTTTTTGGTAGTGTCAGCAGCAGTGGTAGTGACTTAATATCTATGCTTGGAACCTCGGCATGTTGTGGTTTATTCGCAGTAGCAGGTTTCTTAGATGCCGCATTCTACAAAGGAAA
Source organism: Methanobacteriota archaeon (assembly GCA_018650165.1). Lineage (GTDB taxonomy): Archaea > Thermoplasmatota > Poseidoniia > Poseidoniales > Poseidoniaceae > MGIIa-K1. Next base: position 31,122 of record JABIGM010000030.1, on the reverse strand, counting down.
GTCAGAGTGGCAGGCATCAACTGGCCAATCAAATGGAGGTTCTGTTACTGGGATGGTATTAGATATCATCTTTGGAGTAATCGCCAGCATTATTGCAATTTGGCTCATTGTCGCATTAATTGCTTTTAGCTAGATTTTTACTTCGCTCATCTCAGCAGCAATACTACCAGCAACAGCAACAGTACGAGCAACCAACGCAGTACAAACAATGGTAATCACGCGATATGAATTGCATGTCCTAGCGTTGCTAGGACTGCTTCGTGAGTCATTTCAGTCATTGTAGGATGTGCATGAATTGTGCCTGCTATGTCTTCCAATAGCGCCCCCATCTCCAATGCAAGCGTCCACTCACCTACGAGTTCACTAACGTGAGTTCCTACGGCTTGTACACCAAGAATTCGATGGTCATCTTCTCTTGCGACAACTCTGACAAATCCACCGGTCTTCTCAGCCTCTTGAGTTAATGAACGTCCATTAGCAGCAAGTGGGAACTTTCCGATAATCACCGGATGACCAGCTTCTTTGGCATCATCTGGCGACAGACCTACAGATACAATCTCAGGTTCTGTAAATACGATTGCAGGAACCGCAACTGGATTGTATACACGGTTTTGGCCTGAAATAATTTCAGCGACCATCTCTCCCTGGAATGAAGCCACGTGTGCTAGCATTTCTCCTAAGTCTGTTACATCGCCAATTGCATAGACGCCTTTCATGTTGGTTTGACACTGATCATTTACTTTGACAAATCCACGTTCATTTAGCGCAATTCCAGTTGGAGCAAGTCCCTCACTTCGTGGCCTACGACCAACGGTTACTAGAACTCGGTCAGCCTCAACAGACTGCATCTTTGATTCATCATCGGCATTGTTTTTGTCAATGAAGTTTAATTTTAGTTTACCATTGTCAAGTTTTTCGACACCTTTGGCGAAAACACCAGTGTTTACCTTGACCTTATTCTTCTTGAGGAAAAGTTCGAGTGGTCTGCGTAGTTCTTTATCGAAAATTGGTAGAATACTATCCATTGCTTCAACAATAGTCACCTTTGCTCCAAGCATACGGTGAACAATTCCTAATTCAAGGCCAATGTATCCGCCCCCAACAACAACGAGGTGGTCGAGTGATTCATCAATATCTAGGGCTTCTCTACTGGAGATAACCCCATCACCATATTTCATGAATGGCAATTCAATAGGTACACTTCCATTTGCAAGGATTACATTTTCGGCTTCGATTTGAAGATCTCCTACTATCACAGTTTTGGCATCCTTAAATTCGGCCCAGCCAGTGATTAATTCAGCACCAGATGCCTTTAGCAGATGCTCAACACCTTTGTTTAGACGGTCAACAATCCCGTCCTTCCAGCCTTTTAGGCTAGACATTTCGAGTTCTGCCGGGCCAGGAATTGAAATTCCCATATGCCCGCCATCTTTGGCATGCTTTGCTAAATCGTGAAATTTGTGTGCTGCATGAATCATGGCTTTTGATGGAATACATCCTCGAATTAAACAGGTTCCACCTGCTCTCTCTCCTTCAACAATTACAGTGTCCATACCTAATTGTGCTGAACGAATAGCAGCGACATAGCCACCTGGGCCAGCACCAATTACTAGGACCTTACACTTTCGAGTATCCATTCAATTCACCTCACATGAAGATAGTAGCCGGATTCTCAAGTAATGTCTTGAGTCTCTGAACTAGAACTGCGCCATCCCATCCATCAACCACACGGTGGTCCCAAGATGATGAAAGTCGAAGCATCTTGCGAATTACAATTTGTCCGTTACGAACAACGGGTGTGTCAACTGCATTGTGAACTCCAAGGATGCCAACTTCAGGTTTGTTGATAATTGGAGTTGCACCTAGGCCTCCCATTCTACCTAGACTGGTAATTGTGAAGGTAGAACCTGTCAATTCCTCTAATCCAGCAGTGCCATCACGTGCCGCTTGGCTAACTCGTTGCATTTCTGATGCTGATGACCAGATGTCCTGTGCTTCAACATGCTTGACAACAGGTACATACAGACCTCTATCGGTTTGTGTAGCAATCCCTAGATGAATCGCCTCATGCCTTGAGACAACTCCCTTTTCATCATCATATAGAGCATTACAAACTGGGTTTTCACCCAATGCCCTGACAAGTCCTTGCATAATGAATGGTAGATAGGTTAGTTTTGGCTGACCTTCCTTGCGAGAAGCGTTCAAATGTACTCTTAGAGTCTCTAAATCTGTGATGTCAACTTCCTCGAAATAACTGAAATGAGGTATTGTGGTATATGATGCAGTCATAGATTCTGCAATCTTACGGCGCAATCCGATAACTGGGACTTCAGTAACTCCTGAAAGAGCAGTTCTCGAAGGTCCGGCAGCAGCGACAGGGCTACCTGCTTCCTTCCATGAATCTAGATCTGCATGGGTAATTCTTCCAGCAGGTCCACTTCCAGCTACAGTTGAAAGTTCAATACCACTTTCACGTGCACGCTGGCGAACTGCTGGTGAAGCGAGTGCTCTTGCTCCTGGTGCTTCAACAGCAACAGATGTTGGTTTTGCAACCGGTGCCGGAGCAGGTTTTACAACTGGCTCAGGGGTAACTTCAGGCTCAACCTCAGGGGCTGGCTCAGGCTCAGTTACTTCATCGGCGATCTCTTCTACAGGTGCTGGGCTCGAACTCTCACCATCTGTTTCAAATTCAATACAAACTTGACCAACTGCTAGTACAGTGCCAGGTTCTCCGACTAATGATTTGACGGTACCATCTGTGGGAGAGGGTATCTCTACAGTTGCTTTGTCAGTCATCACCGATAGAATCGGGTCATCTTCTTTTACAGAATCTCCAACAGAAACCATCCATTCGACAACTTCTCCTTCTACGACTCCTTCTCCTATATCTGGTAGCTTGAATGCAAATATTCCCATTTTTATGCCTCCTGTGTTTTCTTAATAGCCGCTGCGATTCTTTCAGGGCTTGGAATGTAATCCCACTCAGTTGTGTGAGGGAAAGGCGTATCCCAACCGGTTACGCGAATGATTGGTGCCTCAAGATGCCAGAAGCATCGCTCTTGAATCGAAGCACTCATCTCTGCACCAAATCCACTTGTTTTTGGGGCTTCATGAACAATAACACAACGTCCAGTTTTGTTTACAGAGTTTACAACAGTGTCACGGTCCCATGGAAGAAGTGTTTGTAAATCAATCAATTCAGCATTTATTCCACTATTCTTGATTGCTTGCTCAGCAACATGAACCATAGTACCCCAGGCGATAACAGTACATGCGTCGCCTTCCCTTACAATTTCTGCCTGCTCTAGTGGAATAGAGTAATGGCCATCTGGAACATCAGATTTAGGGTGGCCTTTCCAAGTTGGAACATTGTGTGGGTCGCCATAAAATGGACCTCTGTAGCATCTCTTTGGTTCAAAGAATATCACTGGGTCGTTGCATTCTATTGCACTGGTAAGTAATCCCTTGGCATTGTTAGGATTAGAACAGTAAACCACTTTCAATCCGGGAGTATGTGTAAATTGTGATTCTGGGCTTTGTGAATGGTGGTGGCCTCCTTTGATTCCACCACCAGCAGGTGTCCTAATTGTGACAGGTGTCGAAAATTCACCGCCAGAACGGTGTCTAAGTTTTGCTATTTCGTTTACGATTTGGTCGTATGCAGGGAATATATAGTCTGCAAATTGAATTTCAGCAACCGGGCGTAGGCCGTTTAGTCCCATGCCAAATGCGATTGCAGCAATTCCACCTTCAGCAAGCGGTGCATCAAACACACGATGTGCTCCATGTTTCTTTTGCAAGCCATCTGTTACACGGAAAACACCTCCGAAATAACCTACATCTTCTCCGAAAATAACGACATTTTCATCAGTCTCAAGTAGATTATCAAGAGCGCTATTTAAGGATTGGATCATATTCATCTCTGTCATAATAATCACCTCACTTTCCTAGTTCCTCTCTTTGTTCTTGAACATGCCAAGGGACCTCTTCGTAAACTTCTGTAAATATTGTTGATGCTGGTGGGAAAGGACCATTTGCCAAATCACCAAACGTACAAGCTTCCTTGTAAGCAGCCATAACTTCAGAATCAATTTTTTCAGTAAGTTCTACATCTTTATCTTCCGACCATGCACCTATACTAATCAAGTGATTCTTAAGACGCGCAACTGGGTCCCCACCTGGCCAAAATTCGAATTCATTACCCGGCCTGTATATCGAAGGGTCGTCAGATGATGAGTGTCCGCCTGCTCTGTAAGTGTATACCTCGATATGAGTTGCACCTTTTCCAGCACGAGCACGCTCACGAGCCCATTTTGTGACTGAGTAAAGGGCGAGGAAATCATTTCCATCTACTCTTAGCGACGGGATTCCATATGCCAGACCACGGGCAGCGAAGTTTTCGCCTCCTGTTGCAATATTACGATGAGTTGAAATCGCCCATTGGTTATTTACTACATTGAGAATAACTGGCGGTTTGAATACGGATGCAAAGTTCAGGCCGTAGTGATAGTCTCCCTGTGCGCTTGTTCCGTCACCTAGCCAAGTGATTGTTGCTTGGTCATCACCCTTGTATGCTGAAGCCATTGCAACTCCAACAGCTTGGCTAAATTGGGTGCCTACAGGGCTAGAAATTGAAATGAAATGTCCTTCCTTCCACGAGTAATGAACCGGCATTTGACGTCCTTTCAGATTATCTTCGGTATTTCCAATACAGTGGCAAATCATACTGACCATATCTCGTCCTCTAACAAATTGTGCACCCGGTTGGCGGTATGAAGGGAAAATCCAATCTGTATCATCAAGAGCCATGGTCTGAGCAATTGCAATAGCTTCTTCACCGAATGAACGCATGTAGAAAGAAAGTTTTCCAGTTCTTTGCATCTTAATCATTCTGTCATCAAAAATACGAAGGCGCATCATCATCTCAAGGCCACGAATTAATTCATCAGCATTCAATTCAGGGTTCCATTCACCAGATGCAGAATCATCATCACCAAGCACACGAATTAGTCCATGAGCATGGTCGTGTGTTTCAGGAGCGGTACAGTTTACAGGATCGGGTCGCGATAAATCTCCCGGCTGCTCTTTCCAAGAGCCACCAAAATCTGCATCATCGCCAGGGCGGAACGGTGCAGTTGGGACAGTATATGTGTCCATGCCCCCCTCATTTTTCCCCGACATGTATCGCCTCACTCCTTGTCCGTTCTAAGCCTTGCCGATGCCTTGGCTAGAAGGTCACCTGCTCGGTAGGATGATCTAACTAGCGGGCCGCAAGCCCATCCAAGGAAACCCATCCTCTCAATTTCGATACTCCACTCATCATATTTTGATGGTTCAGGAAATCTATCAACAGCCAAATGGTTAGGGCTGGGTGCGAGGTATTGACCTATGGTTACAAGATCGACATCTGCCTCTCTTAGAAGTTGTAGTGCAGCAATAATCTCCTCATCAGTCTCGCCTAGTCCAACCATTAGAGAAGATTTAGTGAGTATGTCTGGGCGTAATCGTTTAGCTTCAACAAGAATGCCGATTGATTGCTTGAAAGAGGCCCGTGAATCTCTTACAAGGGAATCCAGACGTGGTACACACTCGACATTGTGGGCAAAAACCTCGAGTTCAAGGCCATCAAGTAATTGTGCTAAGGCTTGATGGTCACCTGCCAAATCGCTACACAGTAGTTCGAGAGTAACTTCTGATGAAGTTGCTCTAACGGCTTCAAGACATTTTCTGTAATGGGACGCACCACTATCAGAAAGGTCGTCGCGATTAACAACGGTAATCACCGCATGATTGAGTCCCATTGTAGAAATTGCATCTGCCAAATTTGTAGGCTCGTCATCATCTAGAGGGGGGGGTCTTTTGATAGTCCCAACAGCACAAAAACGACATCCTCGAGTACACTCTTGACCTGCTACCATGAAGGTTGCATCCTTTGCAGCCCAGCACTCATGGATGTTAGGACACCTTGCTTCTTGGCAAACAGTATGTAGCATATTGTCAGTGACAGTGCTCTTGGTTTCATTGAATTTTTTCTGCAAATCACCGGTTGGTAATCTGGTGCGAAACCATTCAGGCAGACGGGGGCGCGCTTTGGCCATTGATAACTTTCGAACAGTCAAATCATCCCCCCCTGTAACCATCCCGAAGGGATGGGGTGCAAAAAGAGTCGTGTTGATAGTTTACGAGCATTCAAGCCTCAAGTCGGCATCGCCCAGTTATGCGAGTGGCTGTAATCACAGGTGGTGCTCGCCGAATCGGTGCTGCAATTACCAATATGTTACTCGACGATGGATGGGCTGTAATCATTCATTGCAATCGTTCTGTCACCCAAGCTCGACATCTGATAAAAAGAGGTCGCGGTGCCATCGTTTCTGGCGACTTATCAAGCGATGAAGAGTTGTTCCGAATTATCGAGGAAATTCATGACCATGAATTGGTTGAATCGGCAGGAGGAATCGACCTATTGATCCATAATGCTTCAATCTATAATACCGAGGACTTCGCTACAGTTACTCCTCAAGAACTACGTAGATTCACCTCTATACATCTAGATGCCCCCTTCTTCATAACACAAGGTTTGGTACCCAAATTAAAGGCCAAAAACGGTTGTGTAATTGGTATGGTTGATACCAGTTGGAATCATGCCTGGGAAGAACTGGCGCATTATACCGCAACAAAAGGGGCTTTACGTCAATTAATTGTAAATTTAGCAGGTGAATTAGCTCCTGAAATCAGGGTAAATGGAATTGCTCCGGGAGCAATACTTGCTGCGTCTTGGGAGAAAGAGAGATTTGCAAAGATTCTCGAAAAGGTTCCATTGGGAAAAGCCGGCAAACCAGAAGACATTGCAAATGCTGTAAAATTCCTTGCAAACGCAGAATACATCACTGGATTCATCCTTCCAGTTGATGGCGGCTGGTCACTAACGTGATTGGTGCAGGGGGTGAGATTTGAACTCACGAACCCATTGAGACCGGATCTTAAGCCCGGCGCCTTTGACCAACTCGGCTACCCCTGCGTAAACCGTGGGCTATGCTTGGAACTAATGAATGAGTCGGGCGAATTACAATTTTTTAAGTAATAAGATCAAGTGTACTTTAGACTTATATGCAATTGCATTATATCTTTGGATATGAGTAAAATGGCGCCAATTGTGCTGACATTTGTACTTGTTTGTTCGGTTTTTGGGTATATTGCGATTGACAAAACTGTAAATGATGATGACAATACCACTTCAGATCTAGATATTTTCGCTTGTGACGATGGTGAAGAGATATCTGCGGAATTACGCAATGATGGTAAAGAAGATTGTTCGGATAGTTCCGATGAGGATGTGATTGATCACAGAAACCACCCTCATTCCGCCCCAGTACTCGAAGCAATATTGGTGTCACTAGAAGGAGAGCAATTTGTATCTGGCAATGTGATTCACGACCATCCAATGGAGGTGCGTATCCAGTGGACTATAGAATCTGCTGACGGAAACGATAGTGGTGATAACCTGGCTACTAATATGGATGGTTCATGGGTTTTTGAAATTGATGTTGAAGATAAAAGTGCGAATATTACTCTTACTTTCCAAGCACACAATCTTCCTGAAGACACTTGGTCTGAAATTTTGACTTTTGTAATTCCTGCTGATGAATCCAATGAAAGCAATGGGAATGAGACCGATAATGGTAATGAAACCGATAATGGTAATGAAACCGACAATGGAGTAAACACTCTGCCAGTCTGTGATGCAGGTCAGAACCTAACGACTGATGTAAACGAATTAGCATACCTTGATGCCAGTAATACAGCCGATGCTGATGATGATGTTTTAGAGAATCCATCATGGGTGATTTTATCGGCTCCTGAGAACTCAACAGCCACTATTGTCAATCCTTCAAGTATTGTTGCAGAATTCACACCCGATCTTATTGGAAATTATACAATGGAATTCTATGTAGATGATGGAACTGATTTCTGTAAGGATACAATCCAAATATCTGCGGTTATTACATCGCCTTCAATCACTCCCTATACAGCATCTCAAGTTCTAACTAATGATACTGAGATGACCGATATTTCTTTCACAAGTGTAGGTGGTCACATAGTGTCATGGGAAATTTATCCTGCACTACCAACTGGAATTAGTTTCGATAACAATTCTGGACGTATCAGTGGAACACCTACAATGGTTATGCCTGAAACTATTTTTACCGTATATGCAAATAATACAGCCGGGTCTGGAACTGCAAGTATTACATTGAGTGTAATTGAATTGGGATATGATATCAATGATTTAGCACAATTTTGGCTTGACTTTTTCCAGTGCCAATCGACAGATGACCGGCCTTTAGTTGATGATTTAACGACTTCAGAAACCGAGAACCATCAATGTGAAGTTTCAATCACTTTGAACGAGACCCATCTTATTATTACAACAAATGGATTACCAAATCACGACTTTGAATCAACTTTGGCCTGCTCACAAGCAGGGGATTGCGCTACTGCACAAGCATATACATGGTCTATTCCAAGGACGCCGGTAAACGACACCACTGGTGGTCATGATAGCACAAATTGCCCAGAAGCAAACGGTGCTCAAGAGTGCGCACCCGAGCGTGGAGCGGTTGCGGTAGCAATCAATGGAGTTCCAATATTTGGGCCAGAAGATGGACCCGGGGGAGATGCGGTGGCTGCTGAGCATGGAGCTTACAATGAAGATAGACAGCCGATTGAATTGGGCATTTGTCATGGTCACGCAGCACAAGGTGGAACCTATCATTACCATGCAGATGGAAACTGTATGCATTGGCACGCTGAACCGGGAGAATCTATCGAAAATGATTATGACGATTCAACAATACAAGCAGTAGCCCAAAATACCTATGATGGAAACCATTCAATGGTAATTGGTGTGGCTTTTGATGGCTACCCGATTTATGGGTTCTGGGGATATGATGACAATATGAATATTGTAGAAATGAAGAGTTCTTATGAATTGAAAAATGGTGAAACAGGATACAATGGTATTGATGATTACAAATATACTCCAGGATTGGGAGATTTAGATCAATGTAATGGCCATTTCGGACCAACTCCTGACTTCCCTCAAGGAATCTATCATTACCACACAGCTATGCAGAATGGAGATGGCGATATGGGATTCCCTTACTTCTTGATTTGCTACTATGGTGAGGCCGATATGTCTAGCGATACTGGCGGTGGCCAAGGCGGTGGAGATTGTGAAGGATTTGGAGAGACGTGGGGCCCAGGAATTGGCCCTCCTCCTGAAGGCTGTGAAGGCGGACCTGGTGGACAAGCTGAGATTTCGGTTCTTGATGACTGGAGTTTCGACCCTATGGCACTGCTAATTATCGGACTTTGTGTAACAACTGCATGGACTCTTCGGCGGAATTAAATTCACCCGTAGGGTGACTCTCTTAGGGTACAATGAGTGCAAAACGGTTTAACACCCCGACGCAGACGGTATATTGGTGCGCATGCTTAAATCGCGATTTGTTCCTGTCCTCGTGCTGCTATTGATGCTGTCTTCAGGACTTCCTGCCATGGAGTATGAAACTCTTGCAGATGACCCTGTTGAAAAGGAAGTTCCTGCAAATTTGCAAAATTATAATTTGTATCTAGATGAGGAGAGTGGCTCGGGCGGCGATGGTTCGATTTCTACCATGGAACCTGAAGGTTCCCAGAAAGAGGCAAGCATACTATCTGGTGTGGAGTTCCGTTCTGATGATTTGATTAGTGATATCACAATCTATGGTGAAGGAAGTGCTTCCGAAGTCAATCTTTACATCTTCCTAAAATTCAAAGGCCAAGAAGGCTCAACTGCTGATTTGACATATACTCTCAATTCGGTAGGTGGGGCGGCATATACAGTGTCACAGGAACTAACCTCGCCATGTCAAGATAGTGTCTTGCCGGGTTCCGGTTGTGCATGGACAATAAACGAAATCTCTTTCGATGTCCCTGAAGATGGCTTTACCGTAGAACAGGGTTCACAATTACGCCTACAGATAGATGCCTCTGCAACTTGTGAAGGTCAAGGAGGTATAGGGCAAGGTGATTGTGATGTTGAGGTCGCCTATGGAGATTTAGACAGTACTAACAGTTTTTCCAGATTATCTGTGAAAGCAAATGCACTTGCAGATTCTAGTGTTAAAGTACACGCACCGGGTGGTATTTGGACTGACGCAGAACAATTAGAATGGTCTCCAAACCATCGTCCTGAATTTAGAACAATCCAATTTTCGGTTGATGTTAGAGATGCTTTCGGCAGGGACGACATTCATTCAGTAGATCTTGTATTATCAACTCCATCTGGAACAAATTCAGTATTCGACAAAGAGTTTGAAGATGATGACTTAAGACTTGATAACAACGGTTTAGTTGGAAATTATACTTGGACTTATGATGCAGGAATTGCAGCTGGAGAATATTCGTTACAATTGGAAATAACAGATGTACAGGGTCATACAGTTGTCTACAGTCATCCTGGATTAGAATTCATGGAATATGGGATGTTCCTATCTCTTCCTACGGGCCAGCCCGATGATGTTCTAATTGCTCCCGGTCAAATCAGTAGTGTTGAATTTATGGTAGAGCACACAGGTTCTGCGGGAATTGCTATGGAAGTCGAGTTTGAATTATTTACTTCATTACCGGGAACTTGGTCTGAACCTAATTGGGACCAACCTGCAGGATATTCATTGAACGGCGGGGGTTCATTCAAGATTGCAACTCTATCGATAGAAGCGCCAGATGGTGATTTATCAACAGCTCCAGACCGAATAGAGGTATGGGCACGTGGATTTGTTGAAAATGAAGAAAATATCCGTGAAGAAGTTGTAATCGAGAAGTTGATTCTTGATATTGAAGAGGTTGGAGTGTTCTCCCCCCCTAGATTGAATGTCTATGAAGATGAAGAACATCAGATTCAGATTGCAGATTCAAACCGCCCAGAAGCATTTGATGAAACACTCTCCCATTACATTGACTCGGATGAAGTAGGTGAATTCTACATTGATGTATTCAATGCAGGTTTTGATACAGACACTTTCAAAATAAAAATCGAAAATATGCCAAGTTCAAGTTGGATGTATGTCTTTTACGACAATGATACCGGTGCAGAATTAGTAACAGAAGGAATCTATGCAGTTACCCCTGACCTCGGTTCACATGAGATTCTGTCGGTTGTAATGAAAATCTACCCTCCAACCTCGAGAGATGATGTTGATATTGGTATGTTTACATTGAATTGTTTCAGTACAGGCGATGATCAATTGAGTTCAATGACTTCTTTTACTGTGCACCGAACATTCGGTATTCTTGCCGAAGTTATCTCTGATTCTGATGGCCAAGAAATTGGAAGTGTCGGACCAGTTGCACCAGGTTCCGAAGTTAGTTTTGATATTCGAATTACAGATAGTACAGATGAAGGAACACAGAATACTTGGAGACTAATCTCCCCTGATAAACTGGCGAAAAACACCGATGAGAATCCTCAATATGGTGCATGGGACTACACTATGCTAGATGACAATGGAAGTGATATTGTTGCAATACGTTTGATGCCAGATAGTTCTGGAGATGTTGAATTGACAATTGAAATGCGCGACCAGGTAACTGCGGGTAACCACACTCTATACCTGCGTGTAACAGAAGAAGTCTCTGAAGGCGATCCAAGATACTTCGATTTACCTCTTGAAATTATAGTGGAAGAAGAAGTTAAACCGGGTCGAATCTTTGTTGAAAGAGTTACTGAATTGACTCCTTTCTTGCCGGGGTCTGAACAAAGTATCGATTTCCGCGTTCTGAATTCAAATAACATCGAGTTGGATGTCATAATATCTGCACAAAGCCTTCCTGAAGGATGGACTGCTAGTTTTACCACAAGCGGTTCATCAGAATCTGGAAACGTAATTCTGCTTGAAATTGGAGCTTTTAATTACAGTGAATTTACTTTGATTCTAACGGCTGCAGATGATATAGTTGCGGGCAAGGATGCAATAGTCGAATTTTCAATCGAACCGCTAGACAGCGAAGTAAGTACGTCGCATCTAAAGCAAACACCCAAGTTCATATTCTCGACGGCTTGCGAAGGCATGGATTGTATCATAAATTCCGCTCTAGATTTCGAAAGCCCACAGACGATTGGATTGTATGTTGGAATCATCGTTGTAATATTCTTGGCAGTTTATCGTAGGGGCCAGAGTTCCGCTCGAGAATTTGCAGTATTAGAGGAAGAACAGAAATCGTTGTTTGCTATGGATGAAGCACTTGGAGAAATCCCAGAAGCAGTAGTTAATGAAGATGATTTAGAAGATGATTTAGAACTTTTAGATGAACTAGAAGATTTGTAATATTCAGTGCTAAATTATGATTTTATCTCCCCGTAGGGGAGACAATTTCCAACAATTGTGTATGAACAATACTCCATTTCCCTTAAGTGCCTTGTAATCAGCCGTCATAATGGTGTCAGCATTGCGTATCTCCTCTATCCAATCTTCCGCTCGTCCTAAATTGATTAGGGAACTAGATCAAAAGAAGCTCAAGTCCCTAGGACTTGCAATGCTGATGTTGTTCTCAACTATTGCGTCAATTGAGTTCGTATCTTTCACTGCCCTTGCAGCTACAGACCAAGATGGAGATGGTTTGACTTATGGGCTTGAGTACCTCATTAACACCCAGCCTAATGACTGGGATTCTGACAATGATCAGTTACCAGATGGCTGGGAATGGCAGTATGGATTAGACCCACTTTCGAGCAGTAATAGTGACGGTGCAATCGGTGATCCTGATGGCGATGGTTTCTCTAATTTACAGGAATATAATTACGGCCAACCTTCGAATTGGGACCTTTCTTCAACCACATCTGAACTAGATAACGGTGTTTGGTGGAATGGAACCATTCCAGTGAATAATTGGGACGAAGAAAACGCCATGCAATACAACCAGTTAGCATGTGGCGATTCAGGTTCTGATGGTACCGGAAGTGTCATTCTTTGCGATGAAGATCCAGTTGGAAATATCTGTACAGATGGATTTGACAATGACAAGGATGGCATGGTAGATTCAGCTGACAATGATTTCGATGGGGATGCTGATTGTGCCACCAATGATGATGATGGCGATGGATTATACGACGAAGACCCTGATGGCTGGGACACCGATGGTGATGGTATGCCTGATGGTTGGGAAGCTTCAAACAATCTGAATGCAACATCTGCTTCAAATGCAGATGGTGCTAATGGTGACCCAGATGGTGATGGCTTAATCAATCTCTACGAATATATCAATCCATCTTGGACAACTACTTGTGGTGGACAGCCATGTTACAGGCCAGGACCTTCAGGTTCGTTTACTGAAACAACAACACCATGTTCGCCACACCTCGGAATTGGCCCAGGTGGCTGTGCAACAATGACAGCAGAAACCGATGGCGTAACATCAACTAATCCACTTGATTCAGATACTGATAATGATGGACTAAACGATTCACATGAAGCACTGACTCTTCTTACAGACCCTACCAATGCAGATACCGATGGCGATGGAATAAATGATGGCGTTGAGATTAACGGACAATATGGTAGTCCTGCTCAAGCCAGTGACCCTCGTAACAATAACACGGACGGAGATGCGTTTGATGATGGTGATGAAGACAAGAACGGCAACGGCTTGATCGATGCCAATGAGACAGACCCAACCCGTCGTGAAGATTCTGGTGACTTTGACAATGATGGACTAGAGAATTGGCAAGAGAATCTTTCCTGCACATCGTGGAATGTTGCGGATACCGATTCTGGTGGAGTAAACGATGGTGATGAATCAAATGCTTCCCATGGGACTGACCCTTGTGATTCTCTAATTCAATTTACTTCAACCATAGTGTCCTACAATTCGGGTTCCAGCCAATTGACTCTAACCGATGCCTCAGGACTACGCCCCTCTGGGGGGATCGCCTTCTACAATAATTCAGGGGCGTATACTCAATTCTCTTATGGTGGTGTGGTAAACAGTGTACTGCAAGGGGTATCTGTAACTCCGCCTTCTGGAGCTTCAATAGAAAGCAGAAACAATTCATGGTGCCATGATATTTCAGGCGGTTCTTTCCCGAATTACTGTGATGACGACTATTCTGATTCAGATGGTGATGGCCTAGCAGACTGGGAAGAAACTCTTGGAGTGTATGGCTACTTCTCAAATCCGACACTTGCAGATTCAGATGGGGATGGAGTCATTGATTACGATGAAGTAATGTCTGGAACAGACCCAATGGAACCGTGTGACAATAATCTTGACGACGACGGTGATGGATTAAACAATTATTTCGAGGTCACAACAGGATGTGACAATTCTTGGATCGGAATTACGAATGGCAGTCAGGACATATGGTCGACTGATGATGATAATGCCGATACCGATTCTGGTGGTGTTAACGATAAGCAAGAATATTTCGATTCATCAAATCCCGAAAATGACCCGACTGATGACCTTCTTCCAGAAGACTTTGATGGCGATGGAATCCCTGATGCAGTTGAGAATCAAACCGGAACAGACTGGAGGAACCCAGATACAGACGGTGGAGGAATGTTAGATGGTGACGAATGTCCGCAACTATTCTGGTTCACTAATTGTGCAGGTTCACCTTTCAACCCATGGGACCCATCTGACGATGCTGACCAAAACGAGGTAGTATTCTGGGCCAACAACACGAGTGGTGTTGTCGACTTGGAGAGAGTCCACCGCTGGAGAGTTCATACCTATGATTTCTACACTGGTGCCGCATATGGTCTGGAAACCGATGTGCATCCTTACACTGATATCACTGTACCATATACCAATATGACACACTTGGCACCGTCAACTTATGGAAATGATACAGTAGCATGGAATATTGCGTTTGCAAACCCTGTTTTAGCGGGCAAGGTTCCAATGTCTGCTTATCAGTTCAATATCACTTTCTGGTCAGATGCAACTTTGGCAATAGCAAGATCAAATGATACCCATTCCTATGACATAACCGCAGGTCTTCTCACTGAAATGTGGGTTGAAGAATACGAATATTGGTTCGATTGGGATACAATTGCTGCTAATACAATCGCAGGAACCAATTCCTCCTACGAAACCATTCTCCCACAGCAATTCTTGAATTCATCTCTACCAGAATCGCTTATCATGAACATTACAAATGAAGTAATCAGTAGTGCAGGAGCTACAGATGCTTATTCCAAGGCCGATGCGATTGCAACATTCCTGCGAGATGGAAATGCAACATATGATTTCAAACGTAATTACAATGGTAGTGGCGCTGCACCTGAAGCAGATATTTCCTATGAGTTACTAAATCGAGCGAAAGAGGGAACCTGTGCTGAGTTCACATCGGTATTCGTTACAATGGCACGTTCTGCAGGCCTACCTGCTAGATTCGTGACAGGATATAGCGGAGGTTCTTGGACAGGTAATGGATATGCGGTTTATGGTGCAAATCTCAACCAATGGGGCGAAGTTCGCCTTGAAATGAGCCCTGGAAGTGGCGGCGATGATCTTGGATGGATTCCTTTCGAAGCATGTCCGGCTCCAGAAGAAATTGAAATTGTCAACATCACTTGGACGCCTACCTCATATGACCGAACTGGTTTAGTCGAAATGAATGTATCTGGTACGTTACAATATGTCGACAATGTTACTGTTATTCCTGATGTTACTCTACGCGGTTTCGTAGTAAGCGCTGCCGACGCTGGTGATGTACCCGGACCGGCAGCATCTATTGGTAACCTATTTGGAACAATCACTACCGATTCAAATGGAAACTTCTCAATGAATGGAACAATGGATACACCAGCGACTCCAGGATTTGCTAGTATTGTGATTGAACATATTCAAAGCGGATATGTTTCACACGATGGAATTGATTTGGGTGTCTTTGTCAACATGACTGATGACTCTAACATTACTCACAATAGTCCCGGTCCAGCAGACTCTCCAGTTTTAGGAGCTGGGGCAACAACTGTGGTATCTGGACAATTATTGTTTGCACACAATGAAACCGGTGGGTCAGAAGACATTGGTCCACTAACAGTTTGGCTTGATTTCACTTCTTCAGAGGATGGAGCAACTAACTTGTCTGGCACTGTTGGACCAGGCGGGGTGTGGGAAATCAATGTCACACTGGATGAACTTGAAACGAAAACCAATATTTCTGCAACACTAGGATTTAGTGGCTGGCAAGATACATCACAATCGTTTGCAGGAACTCCACAATTCCACTTACGACCTAGTACTCATTCAATTACTCTTGACATAAGAGATGCACCAAATCTAACTGCAACAATTGAAGGACCGGGGGCGAATAATTCAATACTTCAGATTGATGAATTAGTTTACATTAATGGCTCGACGATGTCCTTTGGAGCAGTACCGTCAGCATTGTCTGGTAATCTATCATTTGGAATGAGAGAATTGAATGGAGGCGGAACATTCGTCGAATTATTCAATCAAACAGTCAATGGAGCATTCTCAATATCGCACATTCTTGATATCAATACCACATATGTGAAGGCTGGAGAAATCGAACTATCTCTTGTGTTCTATCCCGATTCACTCAATGCAACCGATGCGCTGAATACCTCTGGAAGCCCATGGTGGTTGCAAGGGTTATTGTTCCTTGAATTACAAGCACAATCTCAATTACGTGGCAATCCTGTTGGAATTATTGTTCAAGTAACCGACCATCTTGGTGGTGAATTGGATTTGAATTTATCTGGTAATTTCACTTTCGACTTTGATGGAACTACTGAAAATACCACTACTGACCCGGGGTCAAGCACATTATCACCGACTTTTACAACAAGTTCGAGTTTGGATGCAGGAGATTATGCATTCGATATGGCCTTTGATGGGAATATGTATTATTTGCCATCTAGTAATAGTTCAACCTTAAGGATAATGGGTACCATTGATGTCAATGTAGTAGTCATTAATGATTGGACATACCTTGGCAACACTACATGGGTTGTTGGAGATATTTCTGATGATGTCACAGGTGCTGCAGTACTTGGTAACGACTCAATAATAATGGTCCAGTTGCTTACAGTGATGGGGCCTATTGATTTGGCAAATGGCCTTCTTAACAACACAACTGGAACCTATAACGTCACGATAGTAGCTCCAACTAATTTGCCATCAGGAGTTTATGATCTTCAAATCATGACTGATTTCGACACACCATCTCAACCTGGTGGCCCATACTACCAGTATGTCGATGCGGCAGTACCACCCGCACTTCCGCAAATGCCTTCTACGACTTGGGGTATTGAATCCGACGTCATAGTAGAAACTCCAGAAGGCCAACCGGCAGATATTATTGCGATAATGAATAGTTCTGTTGATCTCAATTCTTGGGTCGGTGATGTAGCTGATAATTCCAATGTTAGTGGTGCGCAAGTGAACTATATCTTGGACTATGGCGGTGCAAATATTTCGATTGGTAATGCAATTAGTGATGCGGAAGGAAATGCAACATTATTGTGGACTGTTTCGGGTGTAGATCCGGGGCAGTACATCTTACGAATGGAAGTTCTTGACGATGTATCTTCTCCAAAGATAGCAGGTGCAACAAGGCATTGGGGCAACTTTACTGAAGTAAATGTCACAGTACAGGTGCCATCTAATATCAGAGTGGATTCAATACCATCGACTATTACTGCAGGAGTTAATTTCCAAGTAATGGGACAAGTTGAGGATGGCGATAACGCAAGCAGAAATCTGACAACTGCTGTAGCACTTGAAATGTTCTGGTTGGACAACCCAGATGAGAAATTAGTTAATGGCGTATACACTGCAATAAATGGAAGTTTCAACCTTTCAGTACCAACAGATGTGCTAAGCAATGGAACTCTTCGTGGACCTCGTACATTCGTGATTTCAGTAGTCGAGGGTTCATCAGCATTCTACCTGACAGATACTAGTAATCACTCGATTCTAGTTCAAGGTGTGACACTATTCGAGAGTATGCAACCGCTTAACCCAATGGTTGTCAACCGCGGTGAGGATGTTAACATGACCTTACAAATGGTTGAATCCTCTAATATGTGGCAACCTTTAGGTGGTTATACAATCGATGTAAAGTTTGATGAAACTTGGCTAGCATCTAATACAACCGATGCTCAAGGGAGAACCAGTTTCGTTCATACAATACCTTTCGACCAACCATTAGGACTAATCTCGATTTCATTCTACTACAATGGAAGTTTCGATTTATTGCCTGCACAACGAAACCTTTCAACAGTCACAGTACGTTCGATTACAATTATGGTCGTTGACCCAATTGTTGCAAATCCAGTGGCAGGTGACGCATTTACCATAACTGGAACCATAGAGAGTGACAATGGTAGCGGTCTTCAGTTGCGTAATGGTGCTGCTCTAAGCGCCTCAGTCTTGTTCTTGATTGATGATCAACCTACTGGATTCACATTATCCAATGGCCAAATTCTGGCTAATGGTACATGGGAAGCAACAATTGCCTTGGGCTCTGGATTTATGGCTGGAACACATATTGCTGAAGCTCAATATATTCCATCTGTGAATTATTATTCTGGCTCTAGCGCAAATCAATCGTTCGATAGTAGAGGTTACACCACGCTGACTTTCTTGACGCCAACTCTTGACGGTGTCAATCAGCCATCTCTAAACGACCGTACCGATAGAGGAGATGATGTAAATGCAAGATTGCAATTATTCGATAACACAGGTTCTCCAGTAGTTGGAGTTCAAGTAACAGTAACACTGAATGGAACTCCAGTTACAACAGTTGGTACTACCGATGCTTTGGGAATCGTTGATGTGAATTTGACAACACCTGCAAACTTACCTGTTGGATTCCATAATTTGAATGCGGAATTCCTTGGGACTCCGGGCACAATAGGATTGATTGGGGATAATACATCAGTACTCTTTGTAGTGTTAGGACAAACTGAAATCAATATCACTGAGAGTTCATCGGCAATTACCGCTGGCGATATTCTTTATGTCAATGGAACCCTATTGGATGATTTAGGCAACCCACTTCAAATCGATGGTGTAGATTCAATCGCAGTAGTCTACTTACTCATAGACGGCGTTCCGGTCTCGAGTGTCCAATCCAATTCTGCAGATGGAGTGTTCATGTTCGCTTGGACTTCTCCAGAAAACATAGCAGCTGGGCCACATAATATCCAGACTAGTTTCACCGGTGGAAGAGATTGGGTTAACCCAATTGGTGAAGGTGACAGTGCAAACCCTGAATACTATCATGCAAGTGTGGATTCAGTGAACTTTACAGTAGCAGTTCCAACTAAGATTCTGTTATTGACGCAAGGTGGGCAAGTTGACCGAGAAGATACACTAACCGTTCAAGGACGTTTACTAGATATTGTTGATAATCCGCTAGAAGGTGAAACCATTGAGATTTGGCTTGGTGGAATATTCCTGACAAATGTCACAACCGGTGCAGATGGTACATTCAATGCAGTACACCCAGTTCCTGCAGATGCAGAACTAGGACCTGTTCTTCTTGAAACACGATTTACCGGTACTCTTCAGTACCTACCATCTTCCAATAATGGTACTTGGAATATTTATTCGAAGATATTTGTTGAGATAAATATTGAATCACCATTAGCAGTAGATCAGATGACTACGCTGGATGGATTTGTTGGTGATAACCAAATGAATCCACTATCGAATATGGTTGTACTAGTTTCAATTGAAGGAATTTCAATTGGTAATGCAACCACAGATGCGAATGGTAATTTCTCCTTTGACTGGCAAGTTCCGAATATCTTTACCGATGGTGACCACATAGTGGATGCAGAAGTTCCAGCACAAGGTTGGTATCGGGCAGGTCAAGGAAATACAACCTTCTTCCTTGCACACCGTACTGGAATTACAATCGATATTGTAGATAATGATGCAACACGCGATGATTTCTGGGAAGTTTCAGGAACACTATATGATGTCGATACTGCACTAAATGATGGCTTACCAGGTGAAACAATTTTGATCTATATCGATGGTTCTCAGGTTGCTACTGCTATCACTTCGATAAATGGTGAGTTTACTACAGATATCCGTGCAGAATCTGCATATGCACGTGGTGCACATCTTATGACATTCAGTTTCGAAGGTAGTGCAGGGCACCTACCTATCGATTCTAATTCGACAGTACTGGTTTGGGCAGATGTTACCGTGCACATTGATTCTGCCGTCAGTTATGTTGTCCGTGGCGACGGAATAAACAATCCAATTGTAATTACAGGACGAGTAACTGAGATAGGTGGCCAAGGAGTCACTATCGATGCGGCAGAACTCATCCTTGGAGAAGGAGTAGACTGTGGTTCAAGTGGTTCAGATGCACGATGTATTAATTCGAATATTATCTGGAATGGTGGTACATTTACTCTAACTGCAATAGCGCCATCATGGATGGAACCTGGTCCGACACAATTGTCGTTACAAACCCCGGTTAATTCCTCCCTCTACCTACGTACAGGTGATGCATGGACAAACTCGATTGCAATTACAATCGATGCTACATTTGATGTTGACATTGAGCCAATTATTGAGGATGAGCAAGAAGTTGTAATGGGCGAAATAACAGTTACTGCAGATGATACAGGCCAAGGTGTTGAAGGAATTGTCATCAATGTATATCTAGAGTATGCGAATGGAATTAGAATCAATGATTTGACGATACAAACTGATTCCGATGGACTCGCAGAATTTGAATTCAATTCGGAGATACCTTATGGGGACTATTCAGAGTATGGGCCTATTGTGCTAAAGATGACAGTTACTAGCAATGGAATCTTATCTACGGAGTCTGTTAATGCCTTCAATAATGATTTCAGTGCTGGCAAAAGTCCAGACTACACATTTGCTGATGAAGGTTCAAATGTACCGTGGTGGGCATATATTGTTGCACTCCTCGTAATCGGTGCAGGGGCTGCGTTTGTAATCATGCGTCGTAGAGCAGATGAAGCTGCGAAAGAACTTGCAGACATATTCTCATACACTGCTGAATTACTTGCAGCCGGAGATTCAATGCGTGAAGCAATCTTCCAATGCTACGAGAGCCTTGTCCACGTACTGATGGGACGTGGATTCTTGCGACGTGATTTCGAAACAGTTCGGGAATTCGAAATGGCGATTCGATCTGCTCTGCCGCAGTTGTCTGAAGATGCATTGAATGCACTGGATAATGTGTTTGAAGAAGCAAGGTATAGTCGTCACGAGATGGGTGAAAGCCACAAAGCCAATGCACAAGAAGCATTGACACGAGTGGTAAGTGAACTTGGACAGGTTATTGAGATTCCAAATCGCTGATTACCAACGAAGATTTAAGACGCCATCTTTGAATGACGCCTTAATCGAATCGACGCCTGCAGGTAGTGGTAGATTTCGAACGAAATTTTCCCCTACGCGTAATTTTAGAATGCTAGAGCCTTCGATTTCACCTTTGGATAGATCAATCATCGAATCATCTGCACCGTGAAGTGGTAGTGAAAGTCCATCACTGTGTCGTCGACCATTTAGTTCATCTATCATCCAATTCAATCGACGCTCAGGAGCAATTTCTGCCATGTGGTTTTCAGGTAATTCACCTGAAGTAACTAGCATCATAGTATGACGGTCACGGACTTCAGCTAGATGGTCTCCAGAGATCTCGAAAGCCGCATGAAGTTCAGTTGGACTAGCATCAAAGCCGTCGCTGACAGTTTGAATTTCGACCTCTTCCCACTCTTCCATAGTACTACCCTCCAGTGCCGGCACATATTGAACCTTTCAGATTTCAGTCTCTCTGTGAACTTTGGAAAAGAATCGTTTTGCAAACCGTCCAGTTGATTCTGCATTTGATGTTTGGTTCATCTTAGTGCCGGGGGGATAACACATCGAATATGTGCGCTCAGTATGTCTTCTGTCTAGCAATACGATTAGTGCTCGGTCTCCTATAGCTCTTATCGGGCGACCCATTGCTTGTAAAATCGAATTAATCGCAGGTTGAGAATTTGCATATCGCCAATGGTTAGTGGAGCCAAATTTATCCTTGATGTAATTTCCAAAAGATTTCTGAAATACCGATGGGGGGGCATTCGGAATTCCAACACATGCAACCGCATCCAGAATTCCATCGGCATAGTCGATTCCTTCAGATAATTTACCATTGAATACTCCTGCCAAGAGGATTTTACGGCCCATTCTTGGTGCGTCTTTTAGGTCGATCATCAAAGATCCGATATCCTGTTTCGTCCAACTTCTTAATTCAATCATTTTTTTTACACCAGGTATGTGTACAGATTTAAAGATATTTTCCAAGTGGCGATAAGATGGAACGAAAACAGCAACGTTCCCAGGGGTATTTTGCACAAGAGAATAGATGTGTTCCCGAATTCTCTGAGTATTGGCCTCGCCTCTTTCACGGTATAGCGTCGTAACGTCACTCGCTACTACAATCGGCCTGCGCTCTTTGGCAAACGGAGATGAATGAATCGATTCGCCCCGCGCTGCTTTGGGAATTCCTAGTAAATCAGCAAACATATGTGGTGGGTCTAGGGTTCCAGACATTAGAATGGCACCTGCGGTCTTTTCTAGAATTGGTTCCGCAACCAAGCCTGCATCAAGAAGATGTGAGATGATGCGCCCATCCTTTCCTTCACCTTCGAAAACCAAGCATAATGCGGAGCCATTTCCAAATCGTGCTAGAACATTGATTAAGTGGGCCAAAAGGTGGGCTGAGGGCTCATTATCTCCGTCATCGTCAATCTCAACTTCATTGGTTTCAAGTAGGTGCTTGAACATTTGAAGGCGAGTATTTTTGTCGGGGGTTATTGCTGTAACATCATTACCGTTGAGGGTGGCTTGATTTGCAGTAGCGTTTACCTTATCAAAAGCCTCATCCAACCATGCTAGAACATTTTCAGCCTCAATACGCATTTCCTTTTCATCCTTTAATTCTGAAAGCATGCGGCGGAATTCCCTTGCCAACACTAATCTGAACTCTTTGCAAACAGCAAGGCTCCACGATTTTACCATGACTGATGTATTTGTATCACCATTTATTTGAGCAACTCGTTGCAAGTTACCTAGGTGCTCTTCAACCTCACTGGCAGCATTTCGTACCATTGTTGGGGTGAGTTTACGTTGCATCCCCATCCTAACTCGGTCGGGAAGGTTGTGGGCTTCGTCGATGACTACTACCAGATCATCTAATCTCAAGTCCATTGCTTTCAGTGAAGCACTGCGGACTTCTTCGATGAATAGATGATTGTAATCACATACGATAATTTGTGCTTCTTTAGCTGCATTTCTTGCAGCCTTCCACGGGCATGTTTGCCGTTTCGCACCATCTTCGATATGTGTTTTACTCATTTCAACTAATTCACCAACATGCATGGGGTCGGAAAGAATTCTTTTTTCAAATCCAGGAGCACTTGTAATCCAAGGTCGACATTGCTTATTCTTACGATGGCTTGAGCACAGTAATGAGAAACTAGCACCTCTTGTTCCTGCAAATGGTTCAACACACATATTGGCTTGGCCAATCATATCTACTAGGGTGATCTTTTCGCCCTTTCTAATTGCATTAATCCGGCGTACAGTGTCCACCACAATTCTGTGTTGACTTTGTCTTGGTGTCAAGAACATGATTGTTTTTCGCTCTTCAAACGAGGTTGCGAACTCTAACGCTGCCGCTAATGCTGCAGCGGTTTTTCCAATACCAGTGGGTGCACTAGCGAGATGTGCTCCGCCTTTCTTGAGCGTTTCAAGGCATTCGGCAATCATTTCGATTTGCCCTTCCCTTGGAGTGGGATGTGCCAACCAAGAGAGACCCGGCTCGCCACGCATGTAGTGATGCCTTCGTCGAAGGTATTTGAGGTTGAGGTTCTTGGATACGCGGCTGCACCGTTTGAGTAAATTGCACCCGGATGTGGGGTCCGGATGCGTGTGGAACTAATCCTGCTCAACAAGCAGGATCGGAATCGGAGTCCCCCCGGTTGCCCGGGGAGACGTGTGTTGGGTTACCAGTTTGTGCAAGTTTTGCACGTAGACGCAGTGCAGCGAAACCGATGTTACCTGGTAGTGTAACATCGTTTCGGAAGGTGGGAGTACGGTTGTTTCCAATTTCGTTCTCCCAGCGCATTTTCCCATCCCCTCCATTATGTGGCTCTCACCCTGTTTTCACTCAGTGAACTCCTTGCGTCCTACAGTCTTGCTTCGGGACTCTAACAATCCTTCAGCGAGAGTATCATTCAATTCAGCCTCTTCCTTGATCAGGCGTCGTACGTAATCTTGCAATCCTTGAGATGCAGCCTGTTCAGGACTGACTCCTTGCATTTCGTATAGGTCTCCTAGCCTACTCTTCATAGAGCGGCCTACTGGAATTGTAATTGTGTCCATGTCAGGAAGTAGAGGCTGTCCATCTAGGAATAAACGGATAGCTGCTCTGATGACATCACTTCGGTTTCGTGCTCCATCTAGTCCTACGCGAGCATCGAGAAGAGACATCTCTTCATCGGTAATTCGTAGTGAGACGAGTGTACTATGGGTGGTCATCAGCATTCCTCCGTAACACTTCCACCCCACATCCAGTATATCAATGTATCACAGATGATTACAAATTGACATACAAGTGATGACAAAGACTACCCCTTATGATATTTGAAACTCTTCATTGGAATCCAAAAAGTGTGTTAGAATGACAATGCTCAAACGCTAAACCCCTACAAGACGATTCCATGGTACTAACTGCGAGCCGAGGGCTGTATCTCTATATCGAGGTGCTAACCACTGCACTAAGCGATGAGATTGTGACTGATGATGAAGCTTCAATTCTCAAGGTATTGGCCATTGCCCTAGGGGTTTCTCCTTTTGATGTGGGGGATGCAATGGATGTGGCAAGAGGTATCGATCCTTCTCCAATCGCCGATGCTACCGAGTATTCGCAACACCATATTGGTGATGCAACGACATATCAGTCCGCTTTGGTAGCAGCTCTCGATGATGAAGTAATTACGGAGGATGAATGGGCAATTTTAGAACATCTCCGTACCTTGCTAGGAATTCAGTCAGACCAGCATGCTTTGATTGAGGAATCGATTAGGTCGATGTCTGAATCAGATGCAAATGGCGAACGCAGATTGAAGCGTCTGGAACGGTTCAATACTGTCTGTCCATATTTCTAAGGTGCGCGAGTCTAGGCAATGCTTGTAAAGGGTCTTTAGGTGGCCGCAACTACACAAGTGTGTAATTTAGGTGCTTAAAATGAATGTCATAAACGAGATTTTTGAGAATGTAAAGAGGAGAGATCCCGACCAGCCTGAATTCCACCAGGCTGTTTGGGAAGTGTTAGAATCATTAGAACCGGTTTTAAAAGCCCACCCAGAATATGTAGAAGCAGGCATTGTTGAGCGAATTGTAGAGCCAGAACGTTTGATTCACTTTAGAGTCCCATGGGTCGATGATAATGGTTCAGTTCAAACAAACCGTGGTTTCCGTATCCAATTCAATAGTGCAATTGGTCCTTACAAGGGCGGACTAAGATTCCATCCTTCTGTAAACGCTTCAATTCTGAAGTTTCTCGCGTTCGAGCAGGTATTCAAAAATAGTCTAACAACACTACCTATGGGTGGCGGAAAAGGAGGTTCTGATTTCAATCCAAAGGGCAAGTCTGATGGTGAGGTAATGAGGTTCTGTCAATCATTCATGATGGAGTTGTGGCGACATATCGGCCACAACTGTGACGTACCTGCTGGTGACATTGGAGTCGGTGGTCGAGAAATCGGATACCTGTTTGGAATGTTCAAGAGATTACAGAATGATTTCCAGGCTGGAGTTTTAACTGGCAAGGGACGCTCATACGGCGGTTCTCTCATTCGCCCAGAAGCTACGGGATATGGGCTAGTTTATTTTGCACGTGAGATGCTTGGGACTAAAGGCAAGTCTTTCGAAGGAGCAACAGTCTCTATCAGTGGTAGCGGAAACGTTGCACAATTTGCTTGTGAGAAAGTATTGGACCTTGGTGGAAAGCCAGTTACAATGTCTGATTCCTCCGGATGGATTTACGACCCCGCTGGAATCGACCGTGAAAAACTTGCTTGGATTATGGATCTAAAGAATAACCGTCGTGGCCGAATCAGTGAATATTCTGACAAATTCGATGGAGTTACATTCACCAAATCTGCGCCGGAACCTGCGGTTAATGGACTGTGGGGAGTCAATGTCGATGTCGCACTTCCATGCGCTACACAGAATGAAATTAGTGGCGGTGAAGCAAAGATGCTTGTCGCTAACAATGTAATCGCAGTAGCCGAAGGTGCAAACATGCCTTGTACCCCTGATGCAGTAACTGTCTTCCAAGACGGCGGAGTATTATTTGCACCAGGTAAGGCAAGCAATGCAGGTGGAGTGGCAACCTCTGGACTAGAGATGAGCCAAAACTCACTGCGTATGTCTTGGACCCGTGAAGAAGTCGATGCGAAGTTACGTGGAATCATGGTTTCTATCCACGAGCAAGCATACTCTACAGCAAAGAAATACGGCCGTGATGGCGATTATGTATTTGGAGCAAACGTTGCAGGATTCCTCAAGGTTGCCGATGCAATGATGGCTCAGGGCGTAATCTAAAGCGAAGATAGATTACATGACTGTTCGCAGTCTTGCTGATTTTTTCGTCTTTAGAAGTGATTAGATTTTCTGATGTGGGCGCATCATCATTGTCACGGATTTACTTTCATGGCGCAGGACTCCAACTTCCTGAAATTCATGGCGGAAGTGAAACCGCATTGAACCAGGATTAGGAGGTTCAAGACTTACTTCTGCGGCCACTGGGACCCGAAGTCTATTTGCTTCAAAAAACACCTTCGCATACAGTGATGAACCGATTTTCCGGCTTCTATGCTCCGCTGTAACCGCAATCCTATCGACATAAAGGAACTGTTGAAATTTTTGATTGAACCATGCATAATTGAGACTTCCGTATTCGGTTTCTGGAAGCAAACAGATTACAAAACCAAGAAGTGTTCCTCCTTCATATGCTCCAAGAGACAACTCCGATAGTTCGAGAAGAGTGGCTATCTCCTCCTCAGAAACTTTACCAGTTCCTGGAAGCCCTTCTTCATTAATTCTCCAAACCGATGGAATATCCTCTGTCACAAGTGAACGGAATTCCATGTTTGGTGCAAACTAAATTAGGTCATAAGTTTCTCTGAATAATGGCAAACTTTCTATCATATTCTGAACATCGATTATAAAGTTGGAGAAAGAGGTGCCGTCATGGCCCAAGAATCACTTGCACCAGTTGCGGCCATCACTTTAGGCCAATCATCGCCAAAATGGGCGCGGAAAGCCTTGAAATTTTCTTGTTCCTCTCCAGATTTAAACTTGCTTTTATCAAAATCCATGTTCATAATCGCTGTAAGGCCAACCACGAAATTCTCGTTCTGAAAGTTCGCTGCTAGGCTCATTGCAGTCGTGCTATCTCTTGAACGACGTAGTTCTTTGATTTGGTACCATGAATAGATTGCAGCACCAAGAATTGTTACTAACCCGAAAACTTCCGCCCATGCCGCTGCTGTATCAAGGTCCATATCCATTCCACTGTACAAT
The DNA here is from genome assembly GCA_018650165.1 of Methanobacteriota archaeon. GTDB lineage: Archaea > Thermoplasmatota > Poseidoniia > Poseidoniales > Poseidoniaceae > MGIIa-K1. Next base: position 3,471 of record JABIGM010000030.1, on the reverse strand, counting down.
TTAATCTTAAACACATCGCTTGCGTACCTTTGCTTAGAGAGTAGCAGGCCCACCGGGTAGGATTTCAGGGAGCAATCTAAGCTCTCCAAATAATGCAGGCCCAGTGACATATGTTCCAACAATTCCAAGTTCGCCATTGGTATTATGGGCTAAAGCAATCCATGGACGTCCTTCATCATCAATTTCTACATCGATGAAATCACCAAAACCGCCACATCTTACATTTCCACAATCATCAGTAATGTCCAGAGGGTCATCTGGTGAATTTACTGCAACAGTGGTAATTAGCGGGTTATCTGCAAATGCATCAGTCATAACAGACATGTAACCGCCCCAACCCGATAGATCATCACCTTCGCCGATATAACCAACCACAACTCGACCTTCATCGCCAGCAAAGATAGTTGGGAATCCAGTTTCGTTAACTCCAGGTGGTGCGACCATAATTGGCTCCGACCAAGTATCGCCTTGGTCACGAGAATATGCCATCCAAGGCATTTGGTCTACACTAATCCATGAAGCAAAGAGGTTACCTGCCTCATCGGTTGCAACAGCAACCTCGTGGCTATGCCAGCCTTGCTGCATTGGAACAGTTGTTGTGATTGTGTGCTCAGTCCAAGAGTATCCTCCATCTAAGCTACGGTATACAGCAGGTCCATCACAAGATGGATTGCCACGGTACACTGCGCCATCATTTGAGCCGGCAACATGGCCATGAAGTCCAGAACATTGAGGTGTTCCGGTTGGATATCCAGGGCGCTGAATATCCCAAACATGCCCTCCATCAAGTGAACGAGAGCACTGTGGACCTGCTGCCGAAGAGCCTGTGTTTATGCAAAATACGATTATGGTATCATAGAATCCAATTCCATCTACATCAGGCATTGAAGCAATCGATTGGTGGTCTTGAGGGCTGTAGTAGCCATCAGCGGAAAATGGGATCGACCATGATTGGCCATCATCATCAGAGTATTCAACAAACATTGCAGTTAGTGCGTGCATATCGAATTTGAATATTCGGTCAGTCCACTTATCGACGTAGATGTAAGGGTCGTTGGACGATGGTACTTGTCCAACATCAACAATCGGATTAAAAGGCCCCATATTGTTCCAAGTTTGCCCTTGGTCCATCGATGTATAGACCATAGTTCCCGACCCAGTTCCACCATAAGATGAGAAATGAATGCCCCCCGTAGAGGTTACACCAATCGTTGGTTCAAAGGTAGTAGCACCAATTCCATAGTAAGTCCCAATTGCAGGGTAAGGGGTAGAATTACCAGTGAGATTAGCATAGCCAATAGAGGAATTAGAAGCGTTGACTCCGCCGGGGTAGTGGTACCAGGTAGTAGATGAGAACAATCCATCTAAAGGTGTTTTAACAACAGCCTCACTTTCCACTTCATCATCTCCAAAGCAACCTGCTAAGGCTTGGGTTGACAGAATCAATAGTGTAAACAATACACCGGTGCGCATGCCCTTCCCTCAGTACTCATATTGATGAAGTCTCCTCTTTGGTGTAGAGGAATAGTTGAAGTGCAAACCGCCAGTCGTCGGTATATGAGCGCAGGTCTTGTAATTGGAATAATCTCTGGAGTCGTAGTATTAATTGTACTGATTTGGTTTATCAGCACATGGAATCGCTTGGTTCGCCTAGAAGAAAATGTAAACAAATCATGGGCAGATATTGATGTTCTTCTTAAGCAGAGATATGACATGATTCCAAACCTTGTTAACATCGTTCAAGGATATGCAAAGCACGAAAGAGAAATCTTCGAGCAGTTTGCTCTTGCTCGCCAAGCAGCATCCGGTGCTCTTTCATCTGGAAATGTCAAGGCAGTTGGTGCAGCAGAAGGTACTCTCGCAGGACTAATGCCTCGTATCAACATGGTCGCTGAGCAATACCCTGAATTGAAGGCCGACACATCTTTCGTTAACTTACAGAATCAACTAGTTGCACTAGAGAACCAAGTCTCGGATCGCCGTGAATTCTACAACGCAAGCGCAACTAACTGGAACGCAGGCATACAGATGATTCCTACCAGTATCGTTGCTGGAATGAAGAATGCAATGCGTCGTGACCTTTTCGAGGTTACAGACCCAGTTCAGCGTGAAGCAGTCCAGATTCAATTCTGAGGCTAAATGGACAGTGTGGTCACCATTCAACCGGTGTGGCCTCAAATTGTACGAATCTTCCCTGTTCGTGAGAGTCTGTTTGTTAATCCTTTGGAGTACCCATCTAAATGTTTGAGTGCTACAGTGTTTTCAGAGACCTGAAGCAATAAGTCCCATTGAAATCCAAGCACCTGCCATTGAACCGAGATTTGTAAGTGCGGTAACTAGCAGTATTCTTCCTGCGCGGTTTGTCCAAAACAACTTTGCAGAATCGAGTTTAAGAAACTCGGTAAGGTCTTCGCCTGTCGGCTCCTTTACCTTCATTTGTGCATAACCAGCAAACCAACCAGCAGCTAAGGCTGGATTGAGTGAAGTTATTGGTGAAGCGAGGGCTGCTACGAGGATTGCAATTGGGTGACCGCCTGCTAACATGCAGAATAGAGCCGCACCAATGAAATTTCCAGCGAACCAATATATTCCGTTTTCCTTAATCGAATCTAAGTCACCATTGTATGCAAACCAACCCAATAATCCCAACAATACAAGTGGGATTCCATACGAAATAGTTTTCAAGAGACGTCCACCCTTTGGAACAACTGATAAAGAGGAAATTCTTTCTTCATCTGCCTCGATTCTTTTGTTTAGTATTTTGGAAACTCCATCTAAATGGCCAGCACCAAGAACCGCTAGCACCTTTCCCTTTGACCTTACATTCGATATTTTTCTTGCAATGTACTCGTCACGTTCATCGATTAGTACTTCTCCAGCGCCGGGGGATACTTCTCTGAGTTCTTCCATGAGCGAAGTAAGGAGGTCTTTGTCTGCTAGCATTTCTTCTAATTCAATTTCCTCTTCTGAATCATCATCTGCGATGAGTGCCCACATCAGGCTGAACTTTTCACGGAACCCCATTTTATTCCATGCACGGCGGAGTGTAGTCTGGATGTCTCTATCGACAAGGGCCACTTCTAGACCTGATTCTTCTGCTGCAGTGACTGCGGCGAGAAGTTCCGCCCCAGGTTGCTGGCCTTCATCGATTCCCAGTCGGCGTTGTTCCGCAGCTAACAAAGATTGAAGCAATACCATCGGTGCCTTTCCTTCCTTGATTACTTTGAGCAGGCCTTCCTTGTCGAGCCGTCGGTCTTGCGTAAGTGCATTGTATCTGCTTTGGCAAAGTTCTACCGCAACAATATCAGGTTGCCACTCAGTAATATTTTCACGAACAGCCTCAACAGATGCTGTTGCAACATGAGCAGTCCCTAGTAATCGCAAATTCTCATCAACGTCGATTATTGGTGCACCCATGCTTAATCACTCCCGAATGCACCTTTTAGAATCGATGTCATTTTTGACATTGCC
>JABIGM010000021.1 GCA_018650165.1 Methanobacteriota archaeon | reverse complement strand
GTTGGAGATAAGCGTGCACGTTCTCAAAGAAAGGGCACGAACAAAGCGATGGCAGTTCAAGCACGTGCGCGACGCAGTCAGAAAAACAAGCGTCGCCGTTGAATAATTGTCGAATTAATCAGTTTGATTTTTCAACAGCATAGAATTAAACACGATGTTAAAAGTCAAACTGAAGAAATTGAATGTAGGACAGTCCGCAGAAAAGAATGAACGGTTGTCCGATGCACAAGATTCTGCGATTTGTTTAATCACCGCCATTTGCACGGGTTTTCATGGATGAATGGACATCACACAATTCTAATCCTTCGAGGCTCTGGAAATCCTTGAAAAAGGATAACCCTAACTTGGATGAACAATTCTTTCGTCTGCCAAATGGTGGATGGGATATTACACGTCTAAAACAGGCAGTTGATGAAAAAAATCAATTATCTCAAAAGATAAAACAAGAAGAAAGTAAGATACTAACACTGCTTAAATTTGAAGAAGAGCAGCGCATCATGTGGTTAGAAGGTGCAAGGATAAAGTCTTCAAAAGAAGTAGAATTCGACACCTTTCGAATAGGGCTGGGTATGTTTTTCATACCTGCAGTTATACAATTATGGATATTTTTTGCTATGGTAAGCGGCCCTCTAGCTCACGGGTTGGAAGTTTTTTATGATACCTGGTGGGTATTGATAATTTCAAATCTAGTAATGTGGAGTAGTGTTCCAGTGATGACAATGACATTAGCAAAGCAAGTTAACAAATTGGATCAACATTTGAAGCATTTGAACTAGATCCCGCTCAAAGCGGTTCATCATTAACTTGAAAAATTCGCCTCTCTAAAGAGCCCCTTTCTATATTTTCTCCAATATATACGAACAATTGATTAGGATAAAGCGTTTCAGTGGTTCATGGCTAAATGTCGTTCACGGGATGCAATTCTTTCCTACTTATCCACATTCAATGTGAAAAGTAGAGATACAGTCAACACACAGGAAATTGTGGATTGGTGCGAAGTGAATTTTTCTCATTATAATCTTGAAAGAACTACGTATGAAAAGAGAATGTCAAGAATGACAATCACGGTTGAAAGTAGGGAAACGACAAATCCTGCTCATCCCGATGGTCTTGACGATGTATTCTTTCGTGATGACATGGGCACTCTTCGTCGAATCTGATGTGCGGTGATTACACCAAACGATTCGGATGAGTTGCAAGGGCTTGCAGTGAGCTTTTTCATAGCCTAGCGAATGTACTGGGGGACCCTTGCAATTCAAAGCATAACGCTCGTGCTGGGTCAATAACTATACCCTCCTTTCTTCATTCACACCATTGCTAATCATCTGCATCTAGCAACGCAGTTGTCCATTCATTTTGGAATACACCTTGTGGGTCAAGCGCCTTACTGACTGAGCGAAAAGTATCGAACTTAGGATACAAGGAAGTCAGTTCACTAGCTTCTAGGGGGCTAATTTTGCCCCAATGAGGGCGAGCTTGGAATTGTTTAGACATACTTCGGGCCATGAACCTAGAAAATAGGTCGAACCCCGCTCTGCGTGAAGGTTTTGCGTAACTGATGAAACTCACCGCATACCAGTCTTGGTCTTCACCACTAGCCATTGAAATCAAAGTGTCATCAGGAAGTACTCGTCGCACACAGATAGGGTAGTGGTGGCAGTACTGATTTTGAAGTTCGTCTAAGTCCTCTTGCATGCCAAGATCATCGATTCGGCGCTGATTGACCTCTGATAATGAGGTATCTTTACTCCCTGCAACCTCGATGACTTCTTTGGTAAATCTGAGGGCTTCAGGCAACTGGTCTCGGGGTACGAATAATTCAATCTCGATGTGCCTAAACGCCTCGTGCTTCATCAATAACATGGACGAGGAGCGGTCTGTGACTTTCCACTTGCGAATAAGGAATAGAGATACTGTGCGGCGAAAACTAAACCGAATCATGCGTCGGCTTCGCAAAACACGCTTTAGGAATAATATCTTCAAATGCAGCCCATAGTCCATCACTCCCATCCAGTAGAGACGATACATCTTGGAAAGGAAGGACCGTTTACCAGTATCCTCAAACCGGTGTTGAGTGAAGTATGACCAGCGCCATGGGATGAAGTAAAACTGCTGGAGTGGATACGACTCTTCTGCACTCAGAACGTCTTCCAATCTTCGAGACTCCGTGAAATGCTCCTGCACGTTGTACTGTGCGCGGCATCTAAGTTTCACGGACAGAATAATTCCAAGTGAACCCAGTGAACAACGAGCTGCCAACAATTCATCTCCCGCACTTACCTCATCGATGAACGCCTTCCCAGATGATTCGTCATATCTTGCCAGTCTCACTTCTTCGACATAGTGCGACATACTGTGGCGACCCGACCCATGAGTACCTGTGGAGATAGCTCCCGCTATAGTCTGTACATCGATTAGCCCTAGTGAATGTAAGGTGGCACCGCCGCGATTCAGTTCCTTGAGAAGACGCTTGATTTGACAACCAGCCCCTACTGTGGCAACAAACTGATCACCATCTGGCTCGAGTAATACATCGTTCAATCGACGCAAATCTAGTTGCACACCATCGCCCAGTATAGCCTCGCTCCAACTATGCAATCTCCCCACGGCACGAATACTCTGGCCCTGATGCCGGTCGAGGATTTCCAATACTTCCTGCTCGTTGACTGGAGTATAGGCTGCCGAAGGCTGAAGCACACGGTTGCGGCCGAAGTTACGCTTTCTGTCTCCCGGCACAGCATTATCTCCTCCCTTTGATATTTCATTATATCCAATCAAAGGGCTCCCCTTTTGTAATGGGTTTTAATCACGCATTGAATTGTATAAATCCATGTCTAATTTATTTTTTTCTTCGATTTGTAATTCTGTAGGCGGGAGGTGTTTTCGTTGTTTGAGATAGTTGAATAATCTAATCCACCTTAACTTCAAAAGGAGGATTGATGCTCTTTTTTTGTCGCCAAATGTTGGGTGCGTAGTATCGCTTTCTTTGGACCATCCTAATTCGTCTAATGCAGACATACCATCTTCTGCAATAATGATGTAATCGAAGAGGGAAATATTTGATTTGGCGATTGCTAAATCTTCTTTTCCACGTGCAAAAATTCGAGTATAATATTCTGATGAAGAATGTAGATGGCCTTCATTCAGATATTCGGCATAGGATGTTGCCTTTGTCCACATCCAATAATGGTCATAATTGTAGTTAGAAATTAATCGCTTAATCGGGTGTCTCAAACAAGTTAGTAGTGTTACTCTTTCGTCGTTTGCCAGGATTTCAAAGTCGGCCCCGCCCCATTCACAAGCAACAAATGTGACTCCACTATTTTCACATTCGTCAATAAATGCTGTCAAATCGTTTCCTTCCATCTTCCAAAGGGGAATTACTTCTCCCTCTCTCACTGGGTTTCCGTTTTCATGAGTCGGCCAAAATGTCTCGCCGTTGGCCATTGCACGTCTAATCACATAGGTTCCTGCTGCCTTATGCAGATGTTGAAACCATACTAGGCGATAACTTGCCATCAGGTAGTGCTCTGGATTCACCCCTTTGACGGTTGCGAGGGGAAAGGGACATGGACAACCACCTACGCCCCTACGGGTATGAGAGATGTTCGAATCGAGTCCGATACCATGGGAGAGTTGGAAGTTCCTGCAGATCGTTACTACGGATGCCAGACCGCGAGGTCCCTAATCAACTTCGATATTGGTGATGACAAAATGCCGCGAGAAATCGTTCGGGCGTTTGGAATACTCAAGCAAGCGGCGGCAAAAGTCAATGCTGATTTGGGACAACTAGACTCTGATGTTTCAAAATTAATTATTGCTGCTGCTGAAGAGGTTGTTAATGGGAAATTGGATGACCATTTTCCTTTACGCATTTGGCAAACCGGTTCTGGAACACAATCGAATATGAATTCAAACGAAGTTATTGCAAACCGTGCAATAGAAATGGCGGGTGGGGTACTTGGATCCAAGAGTCCTGTTCATCCAAATGACCACGTTAATCGCGCACAGTCCTCCAACGATACCTTTCCAACTGCGATGCATATTGCCAGTGCTGAAGCTTTCACTCATGAGTTACTGCCCAGCCTTGCAAATTTGAGAGATGCACTAGCGATAAAATCGGATGAATGGTCTGATGTTGTAAAAATTGGACGTACTCACTTAATGGATGCTGTACCTTTAACACTCGGGCAAGAAGCAAGTGGCTGGGTTGCACAATTAGATGCTGATATTCGAAGAATTGAATTTGTGTTAGAAGATTTACACGAGTTGGCATTAGGAGGTACTGCAGTGGGTACCGGACTCAATACTCATGCCGAGTTTGCAGATAGAGTGGCTGCTGCCATCGCATTGAAAACGAGTCTGCCGTTTGTTTCAGCGCCAAATAAATTTTCACAATTAGCCGCTCATGATGCTGTTGTATCTGCGAGTGGCGCACTCAACACCTTGGCTGTAAGTTTGATGAAAATAGCCAACGATGTACGTTGGCTAGGTTCTGGGCCAAGATGTGGACTTGGAGAATTATCACTTCCCGCTAATGAGCCAGGATCCTCTATTATGCCAGGAAAGGTAAACCCAACTCAATCCGAGGCCCTAACAATGGTTTGCTGTCAAGTGATGGGCAATCACACGGCCATCACAATCGGAGGAAGCCAAGGTAATTTCGAATTGAATGTATTCAAACCAATGATGATTCACAATCTATTGCATAGTGCACGGATTCTATCAGACTCAATGCGCGCGTTTAGAGAAAAGTGCGTGGAAGGTATTGAGCCAAATAGGGATGTTATCAAAAATCATCTAGAGAATTCACTAATGTTAGTTACAGCTTTGAATAATCATATCGGATATGATAAATCTGCAAAGATCGCTAAAAAGGCACACCAGGAAGGCACGACTCTGAGGGAAGCCGCTCTTGAATTAGGGTTCCTTACCAATGAAGAGTTCGACCAGTGGGTTAGGCCTGAAGAAATGACTGGCGTAAATTAATCACCAATCAAAAGTGGTCGCGAAGAAGATTTACGTCCTTAAGAGTCATAAGCGGAATGCACTGGCACCCGTTTACCTGTGAAAGCAGGATGGGAGAACTGGCAGGGGGGTTTCATCCGGGTGGGATATCCGCCCCCCTGCCAGCCTCCGCTGGTGGCCGTCGAGTCGTCGTCACCTTTCTTCACTCCGAAAAGTGCTTTCCAGTTCGTTGACATCTTGTTTCCAAGGTGCCTTCTTCTCAACAGCCGGGTACTGTTCATCTTCCACCGAAATGGTAGATTCCCAGGGTGGTATTGATTTCACATCGCCCGAAGGTCCTGTTTCCTCTCTACCGGTGTTGTTTTTCACATTCTCACCGAAGTGATCGTGCTTCCTCCAACGGTGGCCATCCGTTTTTTTCGAGTTTCCCGAAGGTTGCTCTCCAATTCGGTCTTGGCCATGGAGGTCCGTTTCAACTCACTTCCGAAGAAGTGGGTTGCGCGGTTTCCGTCCGTGGTTGGTCCGTTTCCAGTTTTGCATCCCGAAGGTTGCATCCCTGATTCGGTCTCCGCCCGTGGTTTCCAAGCCGAAACTTTTCCACCAAGCCGTTTGTTGTAACAGAGGTTGTTCCGAAGAACTGTTACTGCTACTCCTCCCGGCTGTTGCACAGTCTTTGGTAATTCCACAACAAGTTGTGGCCCTCCCTATACCACATTCCTCGAAAGATATGTGGCTGATTCTTCGCCGAAGCTCCGTATCATCCTGTGGGCGGAGGGACTTTCTGAACTCGAAAGTTCACAATCTCCCCGATCGCCTCACTCGCTCCGTCTCCAGAGTTTGTGACCAACACTTTGCTCGGTTTGAGCGTCCGGTTGGCAAGGGTCCCAGAGGGCTTCCGGAGAAGTCCTCCACCACTCCTTTCAGAGCGGCAATATTCATGTGTGCAGAGGCGGCAAATAAACCTTACGCTTTTTTCGGCTGTTTTCCATGCGAAACGGGGGTCTACGGCTATGCTTTCCACTGTATCCACTGGAAGATTTGTTCAATAAATAACATCATTCTCGTAGTGATCGAAGTTTAGCAGCCAAGGCAGATTTTCGACCATCCGTAGATGATGATTTTTCAGATGAACGGCGTTCAAACAATTCCTTTTCCCATACCAGGATTTGGCCATCGTCAAAACCGATACCGATTCTTAATTCAGATGAAGTCGAAACTCTTGGCCGTGAAGTTGAAGCTGAAGTGATTAATTTGCCATCTGAGCCTCTAACCTCAACAACGCCCGTGGTAATTTGCCACCGGCCGCACCAATGTAATTCATTGAAACCAGATACTTGGGTTGTAATTTGAGAGCCTGGTGCTTTCCATAATTCAGTTGAGTCGGGTGAACGGGCAACTAATGTCCCATTTTCTAATGCAATGACAAATCCGCTTTCAGAACACAATACAGAATCTATCGAAGTTTCTTCTTTGGAAACCTTTGCGCCATCTAATGACGATACGGTTCCGTCTGCATGACCAAATAGTGTTCTTTCTCTACCCGAAACTCCGCATGTTACCGGAGACTCGGTTGCCAAATTGTGATATTCGTTTCCAATCAGTACGCCGCACTTCGGACGACCAAGCCCTACGATTAAGTCCGCTTCAGAAGCAATGAACCATGGTCTTTCGTCCATGCGATTAACATTCAGTAATTCTCCTTCACGTGTGAAGTTCCAAATCCCGCTTTCCATAAAATCGCCATGCTCGATATCGTACACGCTTGAGGTAGCTATAATTTGGTCATTGAAAGTGGTAAGTAAGTCTGCTGAACCTTCCAATGCATGGCTCCATTGAATTTCTCCATCGATTACGCAAGTGATATGCAGGCCTGACGTGACTACGACTAATTCACCATCAACCAAAATACATTCAATTCGGTCTTCGCATTGTGTCCCCCACAATAGAGTACCTTCGTGGTCCCATTTTTTGAGGGCCCCGTCCCATCCCCCGGCGATTATGGACGCGTCCTCGCCGATGTGTAAAGCGCTAACTGGTTGGCCGAGATCGCGAATCATCCACGCCGCTTGAACCAAATCCATGTTATGGCCAACTGGGATGAAGGGAATAGGGTGTCGGCCTCAAGCATCTATAATTAGCGACTTACGAGGTACTGTAAATGTCAGGGCGAAGGCCATTATCGAAAATAAACATGCGCTGTAGTAGTGTCCAGCAGTGAAAAAGACAAGAACACAAGAGGTTTGAATCATACCTCTCGACCCTTTCTTTATTCCAACAAAGGCGAAGCCTGAGGCGATTAATGATAGGCCAATCATTGCCCATCCGACTGTAATATACAATCCTGCTGCGGATTCATCGATTAGAGGAAATTCCATTTCCTCATCGTGATAGTTTATTTCTCTAAAGCAAGAACCATTCAAATTTTCATTTGCACAATCCTCATTATCAAAATCGGTAGTTACTGGTAAGTCGAAATTAATTGTACTGAATCCTCTAGATTCCATTGGCGAGGGGGGGTTGAGAATAATTCTGTGATAAACTGTATCGTGCATATCATCAGAATTCCATCTCGTGATCTTTATTGAGGTTAGCCCGGGCGTGGCTCCAGAGAACGAAAATTCTCCTTGTTCGTTTGTTTGAATTCTCATTGCATCTAACGTTCCATCTTCATGGGTGATTTCAATAACAACAGTTGCATTTACTACGGGGTTGCCGTCTGAATATACCGTGCCAGAAAAGTCTGCTGAGTCAAAGGGTGCTCCTTTTGCCATTCCGTTAATCCATTCATGTGGACGAACTAATCCAGATTCTGGACTGATAAAATCAAGTCCGTTTGCAATTCCAAGGCCACAGATAATGAATACAAAAATACCAATCATCCGTAATACGGGGTGGCCGTCTTCGCTCTTTACTTCGAATACAACTCCGCTTGATTGGAAAACAGGTTCCGCCTCAGGCAGACCTTCTATGTCTTCGAGGAGTTCTGCCATTGTCATGCCTATACGTCCGTCCTACTTGATAGAGACGCGTCCCTCAGAATTAGCGATTAATCGCTGAAGTTCGGCTTGGCCACACCACAATGTAAGTTCGAATCCGATTTTATCTGTCACGATTCCTAGGTCATAGATTTGGCTTACGTAGGCTTCCGGGCTTCTAGAACCGGGGAGGCCTTGTGAAACAATTAACGTGGTTTTAGGTCCATATAATGAATACATTATCGATTCTCTCAATTCCTCCAAACCTTGGCCTATGTGAGAAGATACAACCAATGCATCGGGTAAGCCCATTGTTCTGACTACTTCCTGGGCTTCTTCGATGTCTCCTCCTTTATCGCTCTTGGTTAGAACGACTTTCATGTGAAGTGCCTCGCCGGTGTTTCTATCGAGAACTTCTCGTCGCGATGTGGAAAGTTTCCTTTTTAATTCGCTAGTTTCATCACTGCTATCTGCAAGTAAAAGAAGGAGGTCGCAGCGTAATGATTCATCAAGAGTTGCGTGGAATGCATCTAGAAGATCTGAAGGAAGTTCGTCTATGAATCCAATCGTATCTGCAAGAAGAATCCTTGGGCTCATTTCCATCCTACCAACTGTGGTTTCCAAAGTGGAAAACAGTTTGTCTTCTACAAGGACTTTTTTGCCTGAAAGCGCGTGGAATAACGAAGATTTGCCTGCATTTGTATAACCTGCAAGGCCCACGGTTCTCGCTCCACCTTTAATCCGTTGTCTACGGCGTTCTTTTCGAGCTATGGCGTGTTTTTGTTGCTTCTTTTTTAATTGAGTCAATTCCCTTGAAACTGTAGTCAGCACACCTTGAATCGCTTGTTTACCCCCCCCGCCAAATCCTGCTCTTTCTCCGGTAGTTTGTTGATTTACTAATTCTCTCAAGACTGTCCTATCTGCTTGTAATTGAGCAATTCTAACTTGGGTTCGTGCTTCTACACTACCAGCATGAGAAATGAACAGAGAAAGGAGTAATCGCACTCGGTCCCATACTTCGACTTGAACGAATTCATGGACGCTTACCAATTGCCCAGGCGAAGCATTGGAATGGATTATAACCAAATCTACGCCATGCCATGGGTGGCCTTCAACCGCACTAGAAATCTCATCTGCTACATCTTGAAGTCGCCCTTTCCCAAAATATGTGCGGGGGTTTTCAACTCCTTTTTGATGTTGGATATCAACAATTTTTATTCCCATTGTTTCTGCTAATGCGATCAACTCAGATGGCTCCCCCTCTTTATGCAATAGAATTGCGCGGCGGCCTTCATGGTTTGTTCTTGCTTCACCAAGTGCAACTCCGCCGGTACCGGCTAGAACTGGAATTGGCTCATCCATGTAACTGTGAAGAGGTTTGGTTGAAAGAGTCATGCCAAGAGTCGCAACTCTCATTTGGTAGAGTCGCTAGTTTGTAGTATGGCCGAGAAATTCACCGCCGTTCTAGAATGGAGTGGTTCGGTTGAAATCGGGCAACGCCTTTCCAATCTTGTACCGGATAATGTGAAATCAGAATTAGTTGTTTCCAATGATTTAGCAACCTTAACAATCACTATTGAGGGAGATAGTTTAGAGCAATTAAGAGAAAGTGTTGATGCAACGTTGGCACTTTTTTCAGATTATGATTAATTTAAATCAAGAATAACTGGTGCGTGGTCACTCACTTCTAAGCCACCATCTCTGTCGATTTTTACAGATTTTAACCGGTCTGCTGCAACTTGATTCCCCAATAAATAATCAATTCTCCAACCCCTATCCTTGGCTCTTGCTTGACCACGGTTTGACCACCAAGAGAATATTTTCGCATCCTCTCCTACATGCTCTCTGAATAAATCGTGCCACCCTTCATTGAGTAAATCACTAAACCATTCACGCTCATGGGGGAGAAAACCACTACTTTTTGCATTTCCTTTGGGATTCCAAATATCATTTTCTGTATGTGCGATATTAAGGTCGCCTGCTACTATAACCGCTTCTTCAGATTCAAGAAATGGCCTAATATATTCTCTCCACTGAGCCATCCAAGTTTCTTTGTAGTTCTGACGTTCTTCCTTTGAAGAGCCGCTTGGAAGGTATGTGTTTACCAATGTAATATCGCCGTGTTTTGTAACTAGTACTCGGCCTTCAGAATCATTTGGATCAATGTCTCCCCCCATTCCTCTTTCAACTTCTATCATTGATGATTTAGAAATTGTTGCAACCCCAGAATACCCTTTCTTTTGCGCAGGGTGGAGTATCATTTCACTGCCTTCTGGAATGGCCCATTCTTTGGGTAGTTGCTCTTCTAGACAGCGGGTCTCTTGTAGCATCCAGATATCAGCATCGATATTCTTGATGAATCGATCTAAGCCCTTGCGAATTGCAGCTCGTATTCCATTAACGTTCCATGTAACAATTCGCATAGTCGGCCCACCTCCTGTTAGTCTTTCAAATGACACCATCTGAAAGATGGCCTGTTGAATCGGTAAGTGTAATCGATTCATTGGCCCTTTTTGTGATTATATGAGAACGCCAGCCTGATACTCTTTCATCGAGTAAATCCTCAATCGCTGAGACCCCTCTGGTAAGAGATATGCATGAGAAGTGTGACATTCCTGGAGCTTTTAGCGAATGTATTGCTGCGAGATCAATTATTGCTACATCTTCTTTGATTATCCCGTGTAACCCCTTGAGTGGTTTGTTATCTAAAACAACATCTAGTGTAGATACTTTGATCGCTTCGCCCTCGGGAGAGCCATCACACATTTTCACAATATCTGCTTCAACTTTCAGACCCTTTGAAGTAACAACGCCACCATCGTATTGCTCGACAATTTTCATTCCGGTTTGAATCGGGACTCCGACTTCTTCAAGAGTTGATGCAAGCCTTCCAATTAATCCAGCCCAGCCTTCTCCTACAACACACAATCTACCTTTCATCAGAGCCTTACGCCTTTCAGGGTGATCTTGCCCCCATCCAGAAAGAAGAAGAATTGCTTCATCTCTGATTGGGTCTTTTCCTAATTTATGGGCCAGCATTTGTTTTGGGTTATTCAACGGTTGAAGCATACCATGGTCAACAATCAGTACTTTGTGCGGCATTATTGGTCTTAAAGATGGCTTTACTCGGCTGACCTTTTTGATCATTTTATGCAATTCTCCGCCCTTTAACAAAAGATGGGGACCATGTTCTAATTGATGGCCGTGGGACTCCTCGCTGGTCCCCCTGCCCCCTATTCTCTTTCGTTTTTCAATAATGAATACTTGATTGTTAGCGAGATGTTCACGTGCCGCAGTAACTAATCCTCGGATGCCCGCGCCAACTACGAGAACCCGCTTCATGCACATGCCAAGTAGTGCATAACCATGAAGTCCTCGTACCTCTAGCGCCAAACATGGCTGGAAAATCTCCTCCCCCTCATGATAGGGGCGCGGTTTTATGGGACCCTTCTGCTGGGCCTACACGGATGCTGATATCTAGTATTGACAGATGGACTAGTTCCCTTCTTGCCGATGATGGTATTGATATGCCATTCATGGGCGGCTCTGATTCAATTGATGCTAAAATTGTGGCTCGCAGTGATGGCATTTTAGTTGGGTGTGCAGCTGTTGAACATATGCTAC
The DNA here is from genome assembly GCA_018650165.1 of Methanobacteriota archaeon. Lineage (GTDB taxonomy): Archaea > Thermoplasmatota > Poseidoniia > Poseidoniales > Poseidoniaceae > MGIIa-K1. The sequence goes on along the minus strand of JABIGM010000021.1, from coordinate 32,798 downwards.
AAATTTGGGCAGGAAGTTTACAGATTTCTTGGTCTCATGGCGAAGGGCGCAGAGTCACGCCGGGAGATGAAATTGCAATCTTAAGTGGTGAAAAAGGCGCTGTATTAGCAATGGAGAGAACTATTCTCAATATTCTAGGTCAATTATCGGGTATTGCCACCGAATCTAAGCGCTGGTCATCTAAAGCCCCGGGTCAAATTGCCTGTACAAGGAAAACAATTTGGGGATTGCTAGACAAGTGGGCCGTTCACATGGGTGGCGGACTAACACATAGGCTTACGAAACAAGATGCTCTTATGATTAAAGAAAACGATATTGCCGTAATGTATCCTGAAATTCAAGGCAATGCTGCTCGTATTACCAAATATCTTGCTGAGGTCAATATTGATGAGTGCGGTGCCTTTCTAGAAATAGAAGTTCGCGACGAAAAGGAAGCAATAATGGCGGCATTTGCTTGGTCAGAAAAGAGAATGATTGAGGGATGTGACCGATTGGTAATCATGTTGGATAATTTTGGCCCAGAACGTTGTAAGGCTGTTGCCAATGAACTTACTGAAATGGGATTGCGAGAACATGTGGTGCTTGAAGCAAGTGGAGGCGTTGTTCTTGAAAATCTAGAAGATTGGCGCGAATGTGGGTTGGATGTTCTTTCGACCAGTACAATTAATCGCGGAACTACTCCACTAGATATATCAATGCTAGTTGAAAATAATTGAGGAATAAATATGACTGAAGAAATTGCAGACCCGAGCCATCCACGTTACCAATCTCTAATGATGCGAAAGAAGGTTTCAGACGCTGGAGCAAAAGGAATGTTGGCCGAATCTGCAATGATTGCGCATGGTAGGGGTGAGGCTTTTGATTACCTCCTTAGTGAGCAAACTATTGATTCTGCATTTGCGGCAACAAAGGAAGTTGCTGCAAGGCTTGTCAAAGCAAAAAAACCTGTTTTATCATTAAATGGTAATGCAATTGCACTCGCTGCTCGAGAGTTTTTACTAATTGCAAGTCAACTAGGGTGCCCTATTGAAATCAATATCTTTTATCGTACACCACAAAGAATGGGTGCTCTATTAGCCCATCTTAAATTATTGAATACCAATCTTGATTTAGATGTTGAAATTCTTGGAGGGGTTCCTGATGCCCGCATTCCTGGACTAGAAGGGCCGAGAGCAGCCTGCCAACAGAAGGGGATTTTTGAAGCCGATACAATCCTTGTACCATTGGAAGATGGTGATAGGTGTGAAGCGCTAATTGCAATGGGTAAAGAGGTACTAGTTATCGATCTTAATCCACTTTCACGCTCAGCCAGAACTGGAACTGTGGCAGTCGTAGATGAAGTTACAAGAGTTGCAAAGAACTTGGTGCAACTAATACCACAAAAACCAGAAATCACTGATTGGAATAATGACCAAGCTCTACAAGATGCTCTAAACCATATAGTAAAAACCATGTCGAAGAAATTCGAATAATTATTCTCACAATTCTTTGAGTTTGACTGAAAGGCGGTCCGAAATAGATTCTCCGACATCGGAACAGGTGGCTGTGCCGCCAAGGTCATAGGTCAGAGATTTGCCATCACGAAGGTGGTCTGCAACACTATCATCAATGAGTTTTGCAATCATTACCAATTCTTCTTCATCGTCTTTACGGCCCAGCCAATCAAGCATCATTTGGATGGAATTAATTGAAGCGATAGGGTTGACCTTGTTCTTGCCTGCATGTTTGGGGGCGGAGCCATGGACTGGTTCGAAAAATGCTCTTTCGTCTCCAATATTTCCAGAAGCAGCCATTCCCATGCCACCCTGTAATACTGCACCCAAATCGGTTGCAATGTCTCCAAACATATTGGAAGTGACAACCACATCGTAGTACTCAGGAGAGCGGGTTAGCCATTGCATGAAAGCGTCGATATAACTGTAATCTAGTTCGCTATTTGGGTAATTTGTTGCGACGCTATCAAATACGCGGCGGAATAATTGACATCCTCTAGTGACATTTGATTTATCGACACAGGTTACTCTTTGAACCCCATCTACTGGCGCGCCGTTTCTGGTTTCTGCAATTTCAAAACCCATGCGAATCAGGCGTTCACTACCGTCGGAGGAAATTGGTCGTGGATCATAAGCAACTTCTCCCGACAAACCAGGGAAATTAAGTTCCGGGGGTTCGTATGGGTCTCTGCCTAATGCTCGGTCAGCGCTTCTTCTCAGCAATGAATGGTACAATCCTTCTGTATTTTCTCTCAGGATAGTCATATCAACCATACCCGGTTGCCATACTTGTGTAAATTTACCATGAATCTTATGCGGTACACCTTCATACAGTTTGATCGGTCTAACATTTGCATATAGGTCTAAGCCGCTTCGCATACCTAAAATTACTGAGCCCCCGGCAAGATCGCCGTTGGGTAACGTTGCGCCAGGATGGCCGATTGCGCCTAAATAAATTGCATCGGCCTCATCTCGACAAAATTCAAATGACCCTTCTGCCCATTCTTCGCCGGTTTTTTTGTAGTGTTGCCCACCACATGGAATTACAACCTGTTCAAACCCATGATTGGTATGAGTTTGGACGGTGTCCAAAATTCGCATCGCTTCAACCGCTACTTCTCGGCCAGTTCCATCTCCGGGCAAGATTGCGATACGGTGGTCGCTCATATCCGTGCCATAAGTCGCCCCTACATGAACGCGCTCCCATGTTAACTTTGGAACATATTTGAGGTTCTTGTCCACTGGAAGACGCTTTGAGAGATGATATCCGCGCAGTACATCACAACTCCAATCGAAGTATACCTCGCTATTGCATACTGTATCTTTATGGAGCGCCACAACACCGCTTACTATCATGGCTGAGGACTCTCGCGATAAGACGGAAGCGAAATTGCGAATTGAGCAAATGCCTCTAGCCGTAAAGCGATTGGTAGATGTGATGATTGGAATTGACTCCAATTTTAATATTGAAGATTGGCTCATAAAAAAAGCCAATGAAGATATTGCATTAATTGAAATGGATATTGATAGAGAAAAGTTGCAACTTGAGCAGCGAATACATCGTCTAACATCCCTAGCTAATCGCCTAGCGCCTGAAGATATCCGTGAAATCCCGCAGGGGCAAACCAATTTATTCGATTGCTTCGATATACCTCTCTCCTTAAAGCATCTGACAAACCGTATCGAAGAAATCGTCGATATTGAGCCTCATCCTGCAGGCACGTTCATCAATCTACTTCCCGATGATAATTGTGATGACCCTCTCCTAGCAGTAACTGCCCAAATGATGTTGATTATTGTACAAGAAAAAGTTGGCAGCGGAGCAAGTTGGGCTGACCTAGATGACCTGTTTTCACCGTTATTGGGCAATGGAATTGCTCCTGAAGAGTGTGAAGAAGCACTGGACCACTTGTTAATGACTGGTCAAATTCACGAAGTTGATGACAATTGCTTCGTCCCCGATGAGTAAAAACGTGGGAGCCCACGGATACCCTACTACTTCTCAATATAGTGCGGCAACATATCTATTGGTATGGGAATTGGAAGGTCGATAATAATTGGAGTTGCCGCTTGGGCGCTCATGTCTATGATGGATACCCCGCCGAAATTTGCAATCGGTATAGGCATCTCTACTGCATTCATCATGGAATCAATATTTCAAGCTAGCACAAGGAGTCATCTAAAACACAAGGCTAGTGGGCTGCAGACTGAGCTAAACATTGCAATACATCAAATCAGTGACATGAAAAGAGCCCTGGATGTCACTACTACTGATCTTCGAGCAGCATTAGAAGAACTTTACCGCAGAGATGCCATTGGGAGTCCTGCGGCCAGAGAATTATTAGCGCGACAAGAAGAAGCAATGGATGCGCAGAGAGTTGCTCTAGATCGTTCTACTGACCGTTCCTTCGAAACTCTTGAATCCCTTGAGCGCATGATTATATCACAGGGCCAACAAACATCTCGTGTACAGGAAGTTCTTTCGATAGTTCTTGAAAAGTTAGCCCTAGAACCTCGTCAACACATCAATATGAGGGATTCTGTACTCACTCAAGAGAACAATTCAACACCTGCAATGACTGACGACATCATATCCCTACTGGCTTGATGTGGTTTTATGGTCGACTCAATCCGAGAATTAAGACATCTCAAATTACGTTCAACTGCGTTTAGTATTTGTCTAAGTATAGGAATTATTTCAATTGCGTTTGCAGTTATTTTAGGGTTGGGTGCCGCAGATCCGTTGTCTACAGGAGGGCACTTCATCGCACTCGCTATTGGTTGTACGTTAATTCTTTTTGCCGCCTTCTTTCATGCAAATGAAGAAACATTTGCTTCGAGATATGATATGACGCATATTTTGGATATTGATGACAAAGAAGAACGCTATCTAGCCTATTTAGAACATTTGTCGGACTGGATTGAGCCGGGAATGGAGGATATTAATCCAACATTGACAAGGGGCGGCGACCCATCCGGGCCGGATTGGGGGAAGACCGATTTCAAGTTGGGCCATGAGCCAACACGCCGAGATGCAATTATTGAAGGAGAAAAATACTCTGGACTTGAAGGAGAATTGACGCCTGGAGAAAAATTAGTTGAACAAGCAAATGTCGACTATGCCGGTGTTGCTCAACGGCGATGGGAAAAGGCTGAGGCAAACGACCCCGACCTTGTAGAGTATGGAGTTGAGCGATTGGGAGATCTTGTTCGAACTGAATATTTTGAGAAAAATGCCGAAGATGGCGTGTTTACTAAACTCGTTCAGGATAATGATGAGTCCCAGTGATTCAATAAGCGTAGGCGCCGAGGGTTGAAGGATGAAGGCCATCATAGTAGCGGGAGGCCATGGGAGCAGATTGTTGCCCATGACTAACCATACTCACAAAACATTGCTCCCTCTATGTGGCCAACCAATTATTGATTATGCCCTTGCAACTATACGAAATTCGGGCATTACTGAAATTACAATAATTGGTAACAAATTTATTGATAAAATTAGAGCTCATGTGGGTCATGATGTAAATTATGTCCTTGAGAGTGAGCCGAAGGGTGTTGCTGCAGCCCTTCAACTAGCTAGAGAGCATAATGAAAATTGCCCATTACTAATCTGGTTTTCAGATAATATTACTAATCTCAATTTGAAAAACGAGGTTCGTACCTTTTCACATGGCGCTGTATTATTGACAAGAGAGGTTGAAAATCCAGAAGATTTTGGAATTGCGATTATGAAAAATGGAGAGATTGTTGATGTTGTTGAAAAGCCAGTTAATTCATCTAATAAACTTGCAATTGGTGGAATTTACATGTTTGATGCAACATTTTGGCAGAGATTAGATGCCGCCCAGAGATTATCTGATTTTTCAATATCAGACATTACTAAACAATACATCAAAGAAGGTAGTGCAAAGGTTATCTCTGTTGGAGAAAATACGTGGATTGATTGTGGAACACCTGAAAACCTCATGCGTGCTGCCCAAATGGTGGAAGAGGGTTTATTTTCGATTGGAGTGGATTAAATGAAGATTGGAATAATTGGTGCGGGAATGGTTGGTGGCGCTATTGAGCACTGCTTTAGCGACACACACGAGTTGTTTGTTCACGACCCTATGCGTAACACCGAATTGGCCCATGTCACCAAAAACTGTGATTTGGCATATATTGCAGTTCCAACTCCTGCGAACGATGATGGTTCTTGCGATACACGCATAGTTGAAGAAATTCTATCGCAGTTGCCCCCTGGTTTCATCGCTGTAATCAAAAGTACTGTTATTCCAGGAACTACAACGATGTTGCAAAAAAAATATCCTCACTTAAAATTAGCATATTCGCCTGAATTTTTAGTTGAGAGAAACCGCCTAGAGGATTTTGGTAATCAAAAAATATTGATTGTAGGTACTGAACATACCGATGTTGCTGAAATCGTGTTTCAACATCACTACTCGGCGGGTGTGCTGATAGGAAACAATACATTTCATACAAATTGTACTGAAGCCGAGATGGTGAAGTATACCAAAAATAATTTCTATGCTATGAAAGTAATTTTTGCAAACCAAATGTACGATATTTGTCAAGCCATTGGAGTTGATTGGTCCAAAATTAGGGACATCATTACTACCCCTCAGGATCAACCGATAGGTGAATCTCACCTTGAGCCTTTGATGGGTTTGAATCGTGGATTTGGCGGTAAGTGTTTGCCGAAGGATTCCTTGGCTTTACGAGAATTGGCACGTAATCACGGTGTTAATTACGCCTTGTTAGATGCTATTCAAACCGACAATACAGCACTGAGAGAAAAGTCCACTGGTGAATCTTCTGACGTAATTACGGAGGACGATTGATGCTAGGGGCGCATGGGTCGTTCCGAAGATATTTGTTAACTGCTAGTGTCAACTTTTTAGCATTCTATTTACTATTCCTAATCTTCTTGTTAATCCTACCAGAGGATAATTATTGGCCGACTATAACTTGGTCGATTGCTTGGATTCTAGGTTCGTTTATCGCACATTGGACGCATAGAATTTGGACCTTTCATTCGCAAAGAGATACTAAGTGGACAATTCCAGCGAGTATGGGGTTATACACCATCGGGTGGATTGGTTCCTCTGCTTGCTATTACATCGGAACTGTGAGTTGGGGAATAAACACCTGGGTTGTGTTCTTCATTAATTCTAGTCTGTGGGGCGTACTGAATTATATCGGGCAACGGGAAATCGCCTTCAAACAAATTAGTATCTCTCCCCTTTCATAAATCGGATTAATGCTTTCAAAATACCCACGCGTGGCCGTTTGCAAAGTCCGAGTCGCCAATCTAATTCGTCGGCTTTATCGTATTGTACCAAATCATCGAAACCGCCAATGTACTCGTTATTTATGAAAATTTGAGGGATGCTTTTTGCACCACGGGTTCTAATTGAAAATTCGGCATCTACCTTCCTAGATTTGCCTAATTTTTTTTCATCATATGCTACGCCTTTCTTGTCAAGATAGTGTTTAGCGCTAACACAGGCCGGGCACCCTTTGTTCGTGTAAACCTCTATTTCCGCCACACCGTTTCGTACCAATGGTTACATTTGAATGTTCCATCGAAGCGAGGCATTGAAATCATGCAACGCTTACGCCATCTACATGCTACCCGATACGGTGCACAAATTACCACAGTCCGAACGATTCGCATATGCTATGCTGTTGGCTTATATGACGCGGGTCGACAACGAATTAACTGTTGAAGAGATGTCAATGTTTGAACAGCGTTTAGGTACAGCCCTATTGTCACCAAAACAGCGTGACATGATTCGTGCTTCATTGAAAAATCCCCCTACTCTGGAGAAGTGTTTAGAAAATCTTGGTGAAGAATCTGGACGATTGGCACTTAGAGATGCTGTTCTTATGGCTGCAGCCGATGGAACTGTAGATGAAGATGAGCGGGAAGTTCTAGATGAAATCGCTGAGTATCTTGGACTTCAAGCGGATGCTGTCAATCGGTTATTGTCTTGGACTGTAGAAGGTTATGCTTGGATGCAATCTGGATACGATCTTCTAAATGACCTGTCAAGGTGATTGGTCTGTTACCAGATGCTGCACTGTCTCTTCCAGAAGAGCAGCGCCGAAAGATTGCGTGTATTCTTGTTCTTGTGGCCGCATCAGATGGTGCATTGGTCCGCGAAGAAATTTCAGGCATTGAAGCAGCTATGGGTTCCATGATGTTACATCCGGAAAGTCGTGAAGAAGTAAGACAACTTCTAACACAGCCTCCAGAACTAGAATCTATCCTTGATGGAATGGAAGTTTCTGCAATAAGAATCGCATTAAGGGATTCGGCTTTGTTAGCTTCTGTTGATGGAGAATATGATGAGGCTGAATTGTGGGCTTTACGAAGAGTTTCAGATGCCGGAGGACTCTCTGAAAACGAATTATCTAGTATTTTAGATTGGGTTTCACTGTCATGGAAGCATGGAGCATTAGGTCGTTCAATCATTGCTTTACCAATGCCTGGTGACGAGTCCATACTGTGATTTCGAATTGTTTTTTGCTCAAAACGGACTCTTTAGGAATTACTTTCCCAACAAACTGTACTAATTTTCCCCTTGGGTTTTTTGTCGGATGCGGGTTTGACGTTTCCGGAATCAAGAAAAAACACGTTTTCCCCCCCATGCTTTATTATCAGTACCGCCCTCGAAGCAACCAGTGCAATTCGTGAACCCGAATTTCAGTGAGTGGTTATAGTGGGAATACATCCAAAAATAGGAATTACCGGACTCCCGAGGTCTGGCAAATCTGCAGTTTTATCAAAAGTGGTAGAAATGCTTGAAGAAGAAAGAAGGCGCGAAATAAACGCTAGGGGAGGAGATGGTGCCAATACCGACCTCATTGGGGGGTTACGTACTGAACCAATTATGGAAAATTCAGAACGCGTTGGATACAAAGTAATAGATATTCATACCGGGGCTGAAGCTGTTATGGCTCACAAAAGCATAGACAGTAGGCTTCGCGTATTAGGCTACGGTATCGATACCGACTCCTTGGATAGTGTTGCAATACCTGCAATAGAGCATGCAAGGGATTACTCAGAAGTTATCGTCATCGATGAAATTGGAAAGTTTACCGTTGAATCTGAAGGTTTCGTCAATGTAGTTAGGTCTGCACTAGAAGTCGATAAACCAACTTTATTGGCACTCCACAAAAAGAGTCGCCATCCATTACTGCAAGATATTCGAAGAAGAGACGATGCGCGAATTCTCGAAGTGACACCTGTGAATCGTGCCTTGTTGCCTTACAAAATTCATAAATTGATGCGTGAAACATACTGATTTAGGCGTTGGGTTCATTCACTATAATTGATTGGAGTGAGCATGACCCCCGCTGCCAGCGCACAACGCTTACTGGTTGGGACCGGCTTAGGTCTCCTTTTAGCAAGTGGATTGGGTTTTATTTCTGGCATCTTAACAATAGAAACCCCAGAGATCGGTTTTGCAGTTCCTTTTATTGGAATTTTAATGTTAATGTTATCTGTGCCGACTGGTCGTGGAGAAGGGGTTTTGGGCAGAGTGTTTCCTAACGAAAATCGTTCTACGATGGCATCGCGCATTGAATCGGAATTGACTCAAACGAAAACCGATAATGATGTTGGAAATGCTTGGGCTAGACTTGAACATACAGTACTATCGAAGGAATTGGAGGGTGAGGAATGAACATCAACCTACCAAAAAGCGAAGGTGCAAAAAAGAAACAAATGTACTGGAATGTGTGTATTGTTTTGGGTATTATTGCAATCATTTTTCTTGGGATCTCTGGAAGTTCGAGCGATTCGGGAAGCTATCGATATGGGCATGGAACGAACAATTGGGACTGGGTGTATGAATGCGATGATGGGGAGATAATTAGGGGCGAAGGCACTACAAATCCCGATGGTAGTTTAGAATACGCTGATAGTATTGAAAATGATGGCAAAGAGGATTGTGACGATGGTTCTGATGAAATCGATGGTGATAGCCCAATTTACTCAATGCTTGGATCTTCAACGTGTTGCTTCTCTGTTATATTCGGAATTAGTGCATTGAGCACTAGGACAGATGACCAGCGGGTTGTAATTATTCAACAACAACCGCAATACGTACCAGTTGCTCAACCACAGTATATCCCTGTGCCCCAGGTTAGAACGCCTATTCAATCACCTCCTATTCAACAAATCGCCCCTAGCGTGCCTGCTGGGCCAGGAAAGGCAAAACAAACATGGATTAAAGAGGCGCGAAATCTCGAATTAGCTCGCAATTGGGAAGGTGCTGCTGAGGCTTATCAGAAAGCTGAAATGTTTGCTGAAGCCGGAAGAATTAGACAAGAGCACCTAGAACAAAATCAACCGGTTGTTCAAATTGGACAAGTAGGTAATACTGTGCTAAATGATTCTGTCATGATTGCAGATAGCACCCATAAAACCTGTCCTAGTTGTGGAAATACCGCCGACCCTTCATGGAATATTTGCCCGCATTGCTCTAATCAATTGTGAGAAAGGTTTGATGCCTTTAACTGTCTGCAGCAAACCAGAGGGAGAGACATGAGCGAGGTCCCAGAAGGTCTGTACTATACTAAAGAGCATGAATGGATGTTGATTAACGGTGACGAGATTACTATCGGAATTACCGATCATGCTCAAAACGCACTAACAGATATTGTCTATATCGAATTACCTGAAGAGGGTGAAGTTTGTGCTGAAATGGAAGAGTTTGCAATAGTTGAATCCGTGAAATCAGCATCTCCGATTTTTGCACCGCTTTCTGGTGAAATCACCGCGGTAAACGATGACCTTGACGATGCTCCTGAATTAATGAATACCGATCCATACGGCGAAGGATGGATTGTTCGTATGAAATTAGATGATGCTTCTGCAATTTCAAATCTGATGTCGGCTGCAGATTACAAAGCTGAGATTGGTGAGTGAAATTCCAATGCTCCACGTCTATGTTGATGGTTCTTGTATTGGGAATCAAAATGTGGATAGTGAAACGCCTGCAGGCTGGGGTGTTGTAATCATTACTGGATCTAATGATTTAGGTCGAGGTAATGGAGAAATTCTACATGAATTTCATGGAAAGGTGATTACCGACCCTGATGCTGATTCGTTTATTGGCGCAGAGGTGGGTTCAAACAATACTGCTGAACTTTCCGCATTTGCATCTGCTCTACGTTGGATATTAACAGAGGGCGGTGATTCAGACATTGTGATTAAAACCGACTCTCAATATGCTGGAAATCAGGCAACAGGCGCTTGGAAAGCAAAGGCTAACAAACGGTTAGTTTCTCATATTCGTTCTCTTTGGGACGAGGTGTCGTTACTAAGAAAAATATCCTGGGAGCATGTCAAAGCTCATAGTGGCCATCGTTGGAATGAACGCGCTGACCATCTTGCTATTCGTGCGGCAACTGGAGAGGTTCCGCTTTCTCTTTCTTTCTGGAAACCAGGTCAGCGCTGAAGTCTATCATTTAACCAATCTCTGATTTCTTGACTCATGTCTTCTCTTCGTAATGCATAGTCTATTTGGCTCTTTAACCAAGGAAGTGGTGCTCCTGAATCATACCATTGGTATCCCTTGAGTTCGACGCCTACAAGTCCATTGGTTTGCATCCAATGCTGTTGAATAGCAATCGATTGTAATTCTCCATATTCCTCAAAATTGTATTTTTCAAGTAGTTGAGATGTATCTGAAGTGAATATGTATCTCCCACACAAAACCAGATTTGAGGGGGCTGTGCCAGCCTGTGGTTTTTCGACAATTTCTTTCACTAACTCCCCTTCCATAGATACTACTCCGTAGTTCTCGGGATCTGAAACCGATGCTAGTCCAACACAAGGAAGATTGGTCCTTTCGAATGCTTCAACTAATAGTCGTGAAGCGTTTGAGGGTGTGTAATTTGTACTTGATGAAAAGGAATCTAGTAAGATATTATCTCCCAATAGTACCATGAAAGGGCCTTCGATGGCATGTAATGCACAACTAAGAGCATCTCCAAAGCCCCTTGGTGTTTCTTGTACGTGGACATGGACCTCGATATCTAAAAATGGCGAGAGTATCTCTTTATCGATGTCGGCTCTCTTGTTTTCTAGCCAAGAATTGTCTTTCAATAATCCACTCAAATCTTTACGTGGTGAAGTGATGATATGTATTCGCTTAGCGCCGGCTGCTACAGCCTCACGGGCTAAATGTGAAAGAGCAGGGATGTCGACAAGAGGGAGTGCTTCCTTTGCAATAGCGGCACTTGCAGGTAGCATTCGCGAACCGATGCCGCCTGCTACCAACAATGCGTCTTGAACCGCTGCCATTGCCCCCCTCACGGCCCCATTGCTTTCAAGGGTCGCGGCCCGTAGCACCTTCATGGGCGCAAAGGCTGAGTGGAGACACTTTGCCGCTCTCGGTCTGATATTGGTTGGAATTACATTCACAGATATTTCCCCTAACGGTCCATGGGATGATTCAACATTTACCTCTGGAGCATTGGGTTTGTCTGGAATGATGCTACTCTATCTGGCATGGTTTCGGGTTACTTTTAGCATCAAAGGGGTTGTTCCGACTCTGGATTTATGGAAAGACCCTGCCAGCACATCCCCTCTAGTTGTGACTACTGGGTTGGTCTTGCTGGGTATCTCTTATGCTGTGGGAAGACTGGATTTTTTTCCAGAGCCCGCTGGGCTGGTTCTGTCCTTAGTAGGGCTACTGGTGACCACAAACGGAGTTTACGTGTGGATGTCTACGGCGGGGCCTCTAGCTAATTTTGAAGAAGAATAATCACTCTTCCTCGTCATGGTTTTGCGGGCGCAACATGACAAATAGATACAGTAGTAATGCTGCAATTACTATTGCCAATATTATTTCAGAGACTGAATTTTTATTCTTTCCTTTCGTATCATCTTTTTCAGTAGCATTGTCACTATCATCAACATCTGTGTCTTCACTGTTATTTGCAATTGTTTCGATATAATTCCAAGTTAGAGTAAAACCAATTTCATCTTGACCATCAACAATAGTTCCTAGGCATGTTTCACCTGTTTGATTGGCACTGAAAGATAGTGTCCAATCTAGCCCTGAACCTATCGAGGTGCCCTGTCCTGCAATTTCGTGACAAGAGATGTTAGTTACTATAGAAGATGTTGAAATAATAATTATGTCGCCCTCATACATGGCTCCCAAAGAAATCAAAGAACCGTCACTTATGTTACCGCCAACGCCAGTAGAAGATTGGACTTGAGCTAATATGCCAGAGGTTGGTTCATCAGTCGATATGTTTTCTGTTTCCCTAAATGGGCTACTCATAGAATTAGAACCAATGTTCAACTCTTCATAATGCCAAGGTATTGTGCTTGTACCCCAGGTGCCTTCAATGGTAATTGCATACCAAACTTGGTCTGCAGCATTAAGCGGGTTATGTGAAAATTGCCCAGCACTAGCATTGATAGGAGTTAATTCTTGAACATTATCCAATGATTGAATTGGTCCTTCGATGGAGCGCCATAATCTTGCAATTGTGTTTGGGTTTTGTGTATTGTCTTCCCAAAAAATGGTAATTGTTCCATCTGCAAACCTTTCGGCTGAAATATCTGATACTGAAGGCGCTGTCGTTGTTGTTTCGATTATCGGCTCTGCCACAGGAGAAGCTTCGGTTAATTCGAGAATTTCATTTCCTTGTGAATCGGCCAAAGATATTGCATACCACGATTGGCGATGTTCTCCGATTGGAATTTGTAGTTCATAGGAACTCATGCTTGCATCGACTACCGCAACCATGCTATTGGGATCCAATGCTTGTAATTCTAGTTCAGACCTGTAGATGTTTATCGTTAGATCTTCATCCGCAACCCCTTCCCCCCAATCTATGAGTGTAGTATCGGTATTTGGGTTGAAACTTGCCGATAATTCTCCAATAAATAGCGGGGCTGTATTATCTTCCTTTACTGACTCGGAGAGCGTGTTAGTTCCAATAAATCGGGTATCTTCTGAAGTTTCATACAATAATGTGACCGAATAGAAAATTTCTCTTTCCACGGATTCTTCGGAGTAGTTGATATCGTAACTTGTAGTTCCAGCAGATACGCTGCTACTAACGATTGTTTTTGCCATTCCATTCCAGTTCTCTCTTGTTGCTGGAGAATCGTGACTGTAAATCATTACAGAATGGTTCATTGGGATTCCTTCGGGATAATCCCATGTAAGGGTTGTCACATCATCGGAATATGCGCCTGATAGATTTTCTACTGCGAAACTAGGGGTAATTATTTCTTCTAATGTGTTGCTTAGTATGAAGACGCTGTTGAATGCTAAAACATATTCATACTCGGTATGAGAGTCGAGAAGTAGAGGATAATATTCTATTTCAAAACTACTTCCCGAACACTCAGAGTTTGACGAGCCTTGAGTACAAAATTGTATTTCTGATGCAATTGTTTCTGCCAATACTGGCCAATCTCCTGCAAAGATTCTGTAAATTGAGAAAGTCGTGTCTTTCATTTCGTCTAGGAGGGTTGCATTATTGGTTAATGGCATTGTGATGTTAATGGCGGTCATTTCTGTAGAATTGTCGAATGATGCGGAAATTGTAATTCCTGAATTTTCATCTAAACCGTCTGCTGTGACCGGGTTTGAGAAAGGGACAATCGCAAAAAGAAGGATTGTGGTAAACAACAGAGCGCTGCGCATGACCACTGAATATAGGCCGCGTTGAAAGGGTTTGTGTCAATCTAGAAAGCCCATGTCATCAAGGGTATCTAAGGCATCGCTGAGTTCGGGTAATTCTCCTTCAGTCATATTCGAAATATGAATTTCCGGGGCAGGTGGAGTTTCGGGTTGCTCTGCTTTACCCTCCAACCAAAGTTGCCATTGCTCAGCACGTTCTTGATTACGAATTTTCATTGGCGCCCATAGGCCATCTATGTTTAGATGTTCAAGGGAGCGGATTGTGCGTGCAAACCGGTCGGCATCTACTTCATCCATTCGCATTAGTAATTCGCGTAGCCTGGTGATTACGGTTTCGTCGCCATCTCCCCATAATTTTGGAATTATTTGGCGCTTGTCGTCAGAATATTCTTCAAGATAGTCCCGAATTGTATATACGATATTTCGACGAACTGTTTGTGATTTGTGATCACATAATTCTCTGATTTTGTCCGCCCACATCTCTTTGTCCAAAAACCGTAAGTCACCGATTGTAGCGCTTGCTGCTGCAAGGACACTTTCGTCTTCATCCTCTAACATGCTGTTTAGCAAAGGTATTGCATCGGTTGTTATTCTTCTGAATAATCTTGTTAATACATCAGCCATAGCTCTTCTTGTAAGCAAATCTTCTCTTGAATTAAGTATTCTAATGCACTCAAGACCCGAGTCTTTGTCGCCCTCAATTAGCTTAGCAAGGCAGACTACTACACGGCTAGATACTTCTTGGGAAGAGTCGCTTGCTCTGCGAATAAGTATCTGAGATATTCCCAATGGGACAATTAATTCCTTTCTCTCAAGCAATAAGCGGCACCATTCAATTAGTAATTTTCGCCTTTCTTCCCCACTGTTTTCTAACTGAGTCATGAGCCATACTGCGGCTTCTGCACCCGCCTCATGTGCTACAACTGAAGTTGTTCGTGGCACCATTCCATGCGGATTCCAATCCATATTTGCGTTGGATACATCCGGTTGGGTGTGCCAAGTACCTGGCCTTTCTGCTAAAGCGATGGATTCGACGAGATGATATCCTTGGTGTACGGGTTGTCCGTGTGATGCACCACATAATCCATTTACCATTACGACGGATAACCACCAACGATCTGGAGAAGGGTTTGAGCGGTCTAAAGCTTGAGCAAGCCACTCTGTAGCAATCGCAAACAAAAGTCGTTCGGTTAGCACATCTAGCCTCTTTAGCAGCCATCGTTCGTGTATCTCGAACGGGTCGTCTGACAAGTTCATTCTGTGCGGAACTATCATGTCGACTACAATCGACAGATGTCTGTCAAACATTCCCTTGTCTGCTTGAAGAAGACCAATTCCTAGGTCGATTACTTGTTGCTTATCTTTTGGATGAACCGGTGGGAAGTCGGGGTCGGATTGTGGAGGATATGGTAATGGCCATGATTCAGAGCCTGTTTCTAAAGTAAGGGCTAGTCTTTCAGCTAATGCTTCTAGAACCTTTTCGGAAACCCTGCGCTTACTTTTCATCTAATTCACCCTTGTGAGTGCACGGATTGTGTGAAGTCACTCTCAGATGTCTAACTCGATGTTGAGGTTCTGAATTAGTTCCTTGTATCGGTTTCTGATTGTGACTTCGGTTACGCCTGCTACTTCGGCTACTTCGCGTTGCGTTCGACGTTTGCCACAAAGGACGCTTGCGATGTAAATTATCGATGCTGCGATACCTGTAGGTCCACGTCCACTAGTCAGTTCTTTTTCTTGAGCTGCCTTGATTAATTCGTGAGCCTTTGCCTCGACTTCAGCATCCAGCCCCAGTCCAGAACAAAAACGTGAGATGTAATCTTCTGGGCCAGTTGGCATTATTTTCATCTTCAATTCCCTGACCATGAACCTGTAAGTTCTACCGATTTCCTTACGGCCTGTTCGGCTTGCTTGGCCGATTTCATCAAGTGTACGAGGTACGCCACATTGGCGGCATGCTGCGTACAAAGACGCTGCTGCGACCCCTTCGATTGAACGGCCACGGATCAGTCTCTTCTCAACAGCCTTCTTGTAATTTACAGCTGCAGATTCGCGAACTGATTTTGGAAGTTCGAGGCGGCTTGCCATACGGTCTAGTTCAGCAAGTGCCATTGCGAGGTTTCTTTCAGTTGCATTTGAAACACGAGATCTCTTCTGCCATTTCCTCATTCGATAGAATTGGGAACGGTACCTAGAATTGATTGTCTTTCCAGAATAATCTTTGTTTTGCCAGTCGATATCTGTTGACAATCCTTTGTCGTGGAGCATTACAGTCATTGGCGCACCAGTTCGTGCGCGCTGGTCTCCTTGCTCTGGGGAGAAAACTCTCCATTCTGCGCCTTGATCGATTACGTTGTCTTCTAAAACAAGACCGCAGTCGTCACAGACGACTTCCCCGCGTGTCTCGTCGCGGGTTAACGAACGACTTCCACAGTCGCTGCATTTGACAATATCTTCTACGTGTTGATTGTTATCCATATGTATCCCTCCAGTCGGAAATAGCACGGTTTGCTATGCCGAATTATTAGTTTGGCCTCCAGCGTGGGTTATTTAAACTGTTTGCCGGCATGGTTAATACGGTTTCGATAGGTTATGGCTTGCAGTGTTGCCTTTATTCTTTTTGAATAAAATTTTAATAAAACCACCATTTGGTTTTGCATTACTATCAAATAATTTTCTCCCCCGTACAGTTGCTCACAATCCGAACCCGTTATACCTCATTGCCCCTTGAAATGGAATAGGCGAGAGATATGTCCGAGATTTGGCCTCCAGAAGATATTCGGCTTTCGCCGGGTAAAAGGATACTATTCTTGACCAAAGATTTGAGTCTAATCAAGCGTCAATTATACGATGGACTCAATCTAAAAATGAGCGATATATCTCCAGATAGTCTTCTCGATGACATCAATACCGATGTTATGACTCCTGCTTGGGTTTGTTTTGATCACAGCCCTTCTGAAATTGCAAAGAATGCTTATGCGGGCTTAATGCAAGATGGTATGAGAGTGTTCAATGAAAATGCATTAATCAATGGTGAATTCGAAGTTATTGTATCTGGTCAGCGTAAAGGCACCGGCTCCTCTCGTGAAACTGCTGCCCAGTGTGAACGCTGGGGCGGAATAAGGATTGTTATCGCGTCTTCATTCGCACCAATTCATGAAAGAAATAATATCAACCTTGGACAGTTGATGGGGGATTACCAAATGCTTGAACGATTACAAAATGGTGAAAGTATTTCATTAGATGAGTTCACATCTAGATATGACCCAGTAACTAAATTGATTATTGAAAATGGGGGATTATTTCCCTTTGCATTGAAATTGAAGAGTGGTGAAATCACCCTCCCTCCACTAAACACTCCCAATGGACCTATGACAATGGCTGAAAAAATCATTGCACGTAATTTGGTAGGCCAGACCGATAATCAATGTGTAAAGCCGCACGACCCTGTTATCGCCCAGGTACAAGGAGGCTACAGCCACGAATTTACTACTGCTCAGGTTCATACGTTTTTGAAAGAAGAGTATGGTGCGGATTATTCGCTTCCGAACCCAGGGAAATTCGCAGTTTTCGAAGACCACTTGTTGTATGCCGCGCATAATCCGAAGTTTGTGCCGCATATGCAAAAGGTGCAAACTTTACGCGACCTCCAAGTTGAGTTCCAACAGCACACGGGAGTTCGAGATTATTCTGCGAAAGATGGTGTGTCGCCCGGTATATGTCACCAAGTTGCTAGAGAGGAATTTATCGAAGTGGGAGATTTCATCCAAGCCACTGATTCACACACATGCATGGGTGGTGCTTCGAATGCCCTTACCTATGGGGTGGGTGCGACTGAATATGCGAGCTTGATATATTCTGGATTTACCTTCGTCAAGGTGCCAGAATCAATTAGATTTGAGTTAATTGGAACTTTGAATGATGGTTGTACTGCCAAGGATATCATTCTGTATATTTTATCTGATCATGCTCGTGAAGAATTGACACTTAACCGTTCGATGGAGTTCGGAGGCACTGGGCTCCCCTCGTTATCTATTGATGAAAGAGCTACTCTGTGTAATATGGCTACAGAATGTAGTGGTCGTACTGGAATTTGTGAGCCTGATGATATATTGTTTGATTGGATGGAGAACGCACAGGGAATCGAGCGTTCACAAATGGAAAAGATGGCAGTAATGCCTGATTCGGAGGCATCATACCATGGAGGAATTCATGTTATTTCTCTTGCAGATATCGTTCCAATGGTTGCGCACCCCGGGGATCCTGACAAAGGAGTTCCCTCAGACCCAACCAACGGTGCCGACATTTCAGATATCGGTGATGTCGCAATAGATATCGCATACGGTGGCTCTTGTACTGCCGGAAAAGAAGATGATGTTGCCTACTATGCAATGGTATGTGAAGCCGCTGAAAAGGCAGGGCTATTGGTTAAGGAGGGTGTTGAATTTTACATTCAATATGGCAGTGGCCAAGTAAAGGATTTAGCAGTTAGGAAAGGATGGCACAGTTTATTCGAAAGAGTAGGTGTAAACCTCATCGACCCTGGTTGTGGAGCATGTATTGGCGCAGGCCCGGGGGTCTCTATTACCCCAGAACAAGTGACTGTGTCCGCTATTAATCGAAATTTCCAAGGGCGCTCAGGCCCAGGCAAATTGTATCTTGCTAGCCCGTTAACAGTTGCCACTAGTGCTTTTACAGGACAAATTACTGCCTGGAAAAGTGATTTCTTTGACTGAAGTGGTAACTTGTCTAATCGTTTTGTAGCCGCCATTAGCGTTGGTGGCGTAATCGGTGGAATCGCATTCACTATTTTCCTCACGCAGACCTTGTTGGCCCCTTTAATCGAAAAGGCAAACTGGTTCCCCGATAACGGAATAGTAGGAGTTCTTGCATGGTTACTATTGTATGTGGTTCTCGCTCTTCTTGTCGCTCCAGCGAGTCTCCATAAATTCATTTCTGGCGTTCTTTTTGGATTTTGGGCTGGTTGGGCAATAGCATTCATAGGCGCCTGTTTAGGTGCGATTTTGCCATTCTTTTTAACAAAAAAATACCTATACAACTGGGTTGAAAATAAATTGGACAAAAAGCCAACTCTAAATGCTCTAAGGAAAGCGGTTGGAGAGGATGGTCTCAGGTGTGTGTTCCTTACAAGAATAAGCCTAGTAATTCCATATCCGTTTCTGAATTATGGTTTGGGATTAACAGATGTTACATGGAAGGACTACCTAATTGGAAATTCTGGAATGATTGTGCCGGGTGCCCTCTATGCCTATTGGGGTTCTCGGGCCGCCGATCTTCCAGTTGCTGTTAACGAAGGGAAAGATTGGACTTATTGGGCCGCAATTGTAGCATCTGTCCTTCTAACAATTTGGATAATTGTCTATTTGCGTAGAATAACTCTTGCCCACATTGCCCTTGAAACTTCAGAATGAACGCTATGATTCAAGAACCTTGGGCGTTGGGGTAAGGTCGCTCAAGGCCCTTCGTCAATGGGACGAAGGAGGACCGGGGGAATAGGTGAGACTCGTGGCAGGCATTGCAGAAAAGATGGCAAGCAACCAAAAACAAATTGCAATTTCTGAATTTTTTGAGAAAAATAAGCATTTTTTAGGATTCGATTCTTTACCACGTTCAATCATTACTGCGGTCAAAGAAGCTGTTGACAATTCACTAGACGCTTGTGAAGAGGCGCGAATCCTTCCTGACATTCATATTAAAATTTCAAAAATTGATTCTAAGAAAGATATTTTGGAATTAGTTTCTGAAGACAATGGTCCCGGTATTCCTCAAACCAGTATAGAGAAGGTCTTTGGTCAACTCTTATTCGGTTCAAGGTTCCATGCGATTCGACAAAGCCGTGGTCAACAGGGTATAGGAATCACTGGCGTGGTTATGTACTCTCAATTGACTACTGGAAAGTCCACACATGTATTATCAAAAATTGCAAGTGAGCCTACTGCAACCAGTGTAAAAATTGGTTTAGACACCCGGAAAAATAAAGCTGTGAAGAGTGAGCAGAATCGTATTATTTGGGAGAATGAAGATCTTACGTTGAAGGAGCATGGTCTTCGAGTTACAACACGGATGAAGGGTAAATACCAGCGAGGAAGGCAGTCTGTTTTCCAATACTTGCGAATGACAAGCATAGTTAATCCACACGCAGAGATTACTTTCATCGACCCCGATGGCGAGCGTTTTCATTGGCCCCGTGTAACAGAGCGTTTGCCAACCAAAGTTGATTCAATCAAACCGCACCCTCACGGTATTGAACTTGGACAATTGCAAAGAATGTGTCGCGATTCTAAAGATTCTAGATTATCGGTATTCCTACGACAAAATTTCTCTGGTGTTTCGATGAGAGCTGCTAAAGAATTGTGCGAAGCTGCCGAACTAGATGTATCTGTTAAGCCAAAATCAATGAAACCCGATGATGTTCGTGCATTGCTTGAAGCGTTTCAAGGAGAGAGGATGGTTTCTGGCAAGATTGTGAAACTACTCGCACCCCCAACTACCTGTCTTTCGCCTATTGAAGAAATGCTAATCAAAAAGGGCCTTTCAAAAACAATTGATTCCAAATTCATTGCAACGATGACAAGGGCGCCTTCGGTAAGTCACGGCAATCCCTTCCAAGTTGAAGTGGGATTGATTTTTGGAGAAGGAATGGCGGGTGACAAACATGTTGAGGTTCTTCGATTCGCAAACCGTGTTCCGTTGATGTATCAGCAAGGTGGCTGTTTACTAACCAAGGCGATCGAAAGTATTGATTGGCGGCAATATGGTTTGGAGCAGGCTGGAGGCCGAGGAGTCCCTAAAGGACCGGCTGCAATATTGGTACATCTTGCAAGTACAAACGTCCAATTTACTTCTGAAGCAAAAGAGGCTCTTTCCGATAATTCAAATGTCTTTGAAGAAACTCGCAAAGCGATGCTGGAAATGGGACGTGGTCTTAGAAAGCATCTAGAGAAGAAGAAAAAGATGGCGAAGACTCGTGAAAAATTCGAATTGATAAACGATATTTTACCTGCCATCGCTGAAAAATCTGCTTCGATATTGGACCGTCCTGTTCCAGACCTCTCGGGTTCTATTACCAGAATTATGAGTGCTGTGATTTGTAATGAAACAACAGAATGGAATAAAGAAACAAAACAAACCAATGTTTCAATCACGTTATTCAATTATACGTCGAGGGCTAGAAGTTACTCGGTTTTAGTAAACTGGCCTGAAAAGGCAGGTGGTGAAATGGTTGGAAATGAAAGAGGTGGCAGGAAAGAGGCCATGGGAATTTGGGGATGGAAGATTGAAACCCTTGAACCGGGCACTCAAGCGATAATCGAATATTCTCTTTCCAATCTTGAAAAGGGAGATTGGACTGAAACTGATGTATTCTTCCGTGGCAGTCAAGATGTAATTGGGGCTACAAAACTCGATGAGAAAATGCTAGAGGAGATTCGTAGGCTAGAAGATGCGTTCAAGGAAGTTGATGATGTTGTTTCAGATGATGGAGCCGATGGTGCTTCCTCGTTTGACCCGGGGGTTGTCGATGGCGACTCTGGTCAAACAACACTGTTTGGAGGTGATGTCTGATGGCACGAGTAAATGATCCTGAGTTGACAAAGAGTCGCCTCCACTTAGTGGTTGAAGAAATGTATGACCGAATCGTTAAGGGTGAGCCTCCAACCATGACCCTTCCAGTTAGAACAAAAACCAATATTGCTTTTGACAGCAAACTTGGAGTATACAAGTATGGTAAAAAACGCTCTACTAGAGATGCTACCAGTTTAGGTTCAGCAAAGAATTTGCTAAGGGCACTACACGTTGTAGAATTCATTGAAGAGATGATTGAAGCCGGAAAATCTTCAACTTTGAGGGAGATGTATTACATCTCAGAAGCTTGGGGACTAGGTAAATTCGGTAGTCAAAATGAATCTAACAATCTTGCTGAAGATCTCGAAGTTGTAACTTCTTGCCTGAGAGAGGATTTCAAGTTAAGGCCAGAAGAAGATGGGGCGAGAATGATTGGAAATGTAACCCTTAGGGAATTAAATCGCCGCGGCCAATGGATGACGATTAACGCTCGCGATGATGTTGGTGATTCGGGGTATGGCTTACCATATAATGTAGAAATTGAGAAGATACAACTCAAAGAGCATGATGTTAAGTTCTTGATGGCAATTGAAACTGGTGGTATGTTCGACCGATTGGTAGAAAACGGATTTGATGAGCAATATAATTGTGCTTTAATTCACTTGAAGGGTCAACCTGCAAGATCCACTCGCAGAATCATCAAGAGGATGAATGAAGAATGGGATTTACCAGTAGTAGTGTTCCTGGATGGTGACCCTTGGTCGTTCCGAATTTTCGCTTCTATCGCATATGGTGCGATTAAGACCGCTCATATCTCGGAGTATTTGGCTACGCCTTCAGCATCATATCTCGGAATTACTTCTGATGATATCCTTGCATATGACCTCCCTGCAGATGACCTTTCAAGTAAGGATATTGAGGCTCTAAAGGCTGAATTAAGTGACCCTCGGTTTGCAGATGGTTGGTGGCAAGACCAAATCAATATGATGCTTGAAATTGGCAAGAAGGCTGAACAGCAATCGTTGGCGAAGTACGGTTTGGACTTCGTAACCGATACTTATCTTCCTGAAAAGTTGGAAGAAATGGGTCTTGCTTGAGCCGTTTGGTTGAAGTTGCGTGCCTGTTTGGGTGGTTTGATGCAATCCGCTCCTACGACCTCGCCATGGCCAAAACGGATTCTAATTACTGGCGTAATTCTTGCTGCTTGTGGCATTCTATCTGTTGCATTTAGCGGGGACCAATTAACGGACTATTATGACCCGAGGGTAACTTCGGAAGAAACTGCCCAGTATGGAGAAGTAAACACATTTGTCTTGGATGCTGGTTGTTGGGTAGTAAATGTTGAAGGAGAGGATAGTGATTACATCGTTTCTTACCAATATATCGAAGATGGGGCAGCGGGAGATGCAATTGATGATGATTGCCGTTCAGATTTTCAACCACAAGTCAGCGATACTAATTTTTCAACAGTCGATAAACTCGATATCGAAAAAGAGTCTGAAATTTTAGTTACTATTAGTTGTGAAACTGAAGATGGCTGTACTAATCCATTATTATTCACCAATGGCGATGTTGTTGTCATAGAGATGCTTACTGACCCTGTGTTATGGATGTCTGGAGGTTTGTGCTGCGTTGGATTAATTTTTATTCCACTGGGATGGATGTTGGTAATGATTAACCGAGGTAGAAATGCTGGTGTTCAATTGATTACAAACCAACATTTGGGAATTGATACTCCCTTAGATCAAGACCTAAGTCCAAAGAAAGAGATTCTAACTACCGATGAATTATACCAATTGGTTCGAGGTGAAATCCCTACAATTGAAGAGAATGGAATAGATGTTCCAGGTCCATTTGCAAATGCCGATACTAGAATTCGGAAACCAGATTCAATCAGTGTTGGAGGCTCAATCAACAAAGCGAGCGTACATACGCCTGAAAACCCCCCAACAGATGACTCGTGGAAAAACTGGGATGAGTCTTAGCACTCTTCCGACGAGTTCATAGGTAACCGATGGTAGGTAACCATTGGTTGTGAAGTCATGGCTAACCTCGACGAGGCGCTCGCTATTCTACAGAACAAGGCTCGTAGAGCAATTCTTGAACGTTTGGTTAGGGAGCCGCATTACCCGCTTCAACTCGCTGAACAAATTGGAATATCTCAACAAGCGGTTATGAAACACCTCAAGTTGTTGGAGGGTGCAGCATTTGTCGTAAAAATGCGGGTTGCAAGCAATAAGGGCGGCCCTCCAAAGAATATTTACTCGGTACAGCAGGCAATTTCCATTCGTATTGACCTTGGTCCAGATTTATTTCAGTGTAATCAAAGGATTTTGCCTGCGGGTGGGCCATTAAAACTCTCGAATCAACTAAACGGAGATATTGTCAGAGTTGCTGAAATGGTGAGTGGGCGGAAGAAAATCGGTGTCGGTGAAGGAGCACATCACTTATCGTCAATTTCAGAAGCTATTGAAAAAATAGATGCCGAGAGGGATGCATTGATTGCTCTTCATCAACAGATTAAGCAAAGGGTCTCTACCACGGTGGATTCTGATTTCGAATCTTATGAACAACGCCTAATGGTTCACAACATACTTGAGGCTCCGCGCTCACATTTCAACTTCAAAGAATTCGCTAAGGAATTACAATTGGGCGCTGAGGCTAGTGAGCGACTAATGGATGAAGTTCGGACAAGAATGGTACGGCAATTGGCCGAACGATCAGGACAATTCGTTGCCGCTTCTCAAACAATCGAGTTGCCCTGGTGGGCAGCTTTAGGTATCGACCCCAATCAAAACCAATGAGGTCGATACCTATCATTCTGTGTTCAAACTCAGCTATCGTCTTCCAATACTGAAATCAAACTGCTCTGTTCTGCAAGACGGTTCTTAACGTCCGCTCGACGGCCACGGCCTACTAAGTATAGAACACCGAATAACGAGAAGGTGAGTAATAGTACACCGAATGGTAGAGCCCATTCGCTGACTATTTCACCTGCTACATCAAGGAACGGTGATTCGCTAGATAGTTCTTCGCTGACAACTTGGATGTTGTCGCTTTCACTCACTTCAACGATGTTGTTCGATGGGTCTACTACGACTACAATATCATGAGACCCTGCCGATACCGGGTAAAGTAGGTACAATTCGATTTCTTGTGCATCTTCACTCGCGTCAGGAGCAAGCAATGCGCCAACAGTTTGGCGCATTACAATAGAATCCTCGGGACAGCCGTTGTTTCGAATATCCTTGAGCACTTCATCATCAGCATCACTAAATTCACAAAGAATTACTTCGATGTTTGTTGCATGTACGTTTCCAGTATTCCAAAGAACAACGCGGACTGGGATAGTACTGTCCACTTCATTACTCGTTTCAGAGACTGATACCTCATGGATTACCAAGTTAGGTGCACGTAGACGCAATGTGACAATTAGTTCGTTGGTGTCCAATAGATCTCCAGCCCATTCGGGGCTGTCGTCGTGGTCACCATCATTTTCCATATTGCCAGCTATACTAGTGACCTTTAATCCGATATATCTAGTATCGAGTTTTGCTCCAGTAGAGATGTGAACCGTTGCAATCAGTGTGTGGGTAGTATACGGTGCCATTTCTGGTAACCTCCATTCATTGATATCTTCCAAGTAAAGACAATCAAGATAATACATTTCATTGAATTCTTCTGCGGTCGAAGTTGTTGTCAAACACTCGGTTTCAACTATTAAATCGCTACCTACATAGTTGACCATCTTCCAGTCAACACTCCAACCGCTTAAAGCGCCCATTCCCGGTAGTGTATTCCAAAGAACATTGCCCGTAGAACCGTCTTTAGATGCGGTATGGTTGTGTAAAGATGGTATGTCTGGTACATTTCCAGCATTCGTGATATTCACTACAAATTCAACTATTCTTCCAGGGGCACTGGTCTTTACATCATTATCAACACTAGAATCCATGCTAATCTGCATATCATAGAATTCATTCACGGTAATTTGGAACATTATTTCATCACGAAGACGTGTTCTATGTCCTGAATCATCAGGGTAGTCTTCTTCGCTGAAAGCTTGGATAACTACTGTGTAATCACCCGCTGGTACCTGTTGTGGCACATTGATTGTCAAATCAACAGTCTGGGTAGTTCCTCGGGATAATTCGGTTAGAAGGTTACGTGGAATATTGATGTCCCAAAGAACATCGATTCCTTTAGAGTCGTAAACGCGTCCTAGTCTTAGATCATACCTATCAGGTCCGTTTCCTGTATTTGCCACGGTTGTTGGGATAATCCAGGTCTCGCCAGGATTTGCAAGGAAATCTGTTGTTTCCGCAGTTGCCTCCAGTGCAAACACGTGAATCACGTTAGTAGACAGAATCACCGAGTCTGCTACACGCGGATAGCCTTCAAGATGGGCTTTCACGGTTACCGCAGGCCCTAAGCCCGCGTTTGCATTAACTGGGGCACATACCGATACTCCAATGGTATAGGTAGTCTCAATAGGCCACAATCTCGGACTATACTGGTCCGATGGATCTCTTTGCCCCGGCGCGTTTGTGAAGTCTAATTCGACGGTCCAGTGGTCTTGTCTCCATGTATTCATATCGACTTCATCTGGCTTAGCTTCCGGCGCACCAGGTGTGGTAAACACAAGATACCCTGCTTCGTAGTTCTTGATGACATTGACATCATACTCTGCACAAGATGGTGCTCCAGAACTCGGCGATGGTAGAATCATTTCACTAGTATCATAAATTTCGAAAACTATGTTGCCTATCGAACGAATCGATACGTTAATCCATAATTCTAGAACATCGTAAGTTCCTTTTTCTAGAGACTTCAATGGTTCTCCTTCAGACCAGCCCTTGACATAAAGAACGAATGTTCCCGGATCTTGACTAGTAGGTACAGAAATCTCTAGGTTCTTGGTGACTGACTGCCCCGGGTCGAGAGAAACCTGCATTGGGAATGCTACTTGCCATCCAAAGGGTAGTAGCCACTCCTGTTGCCCTTCCAAACTGTTAGGGTCATAGAAAGCATACGAATCGTGGACGTTCCCGGTGTTGGTAATTGTAATCGAGAATATCGCAGTTTGCCCCTGTTCGACATCGGCCATTCGGTGACTTGTATCCAAGTCTATTCCGTGAACTACATCCATAAGTGTCAGAGTCAATCTTTCAGAACGTATTGCTGGGTCCTTTAATGAAATTGCTGAAACTATAATTTCAGCTAATTGATCTGCATCTGCCTGGTAGATTGATGGTGCACGTACACGTAGGTACATACGGGCCATTTCTCCGCCTTCCAAGAAGATTGGAGTATCTGGGAAGATTGCAGTGTGGTTGTTAGAGAAATACAGATTTGCGGTCCAGTTTTCAGGCATTCCTGTTAGGTTTAGATTGTAAGTATCTGCAACCAAATCTTTTGGACCCGGTGTTGTATTGTTGATTGTGAGATTGTAGATTGTTTGCTCACCAGGTTCGATTACGTGGTAGTAAGTCTCCCCATCATCGAATTCAACATCAACCTGTCCTGTTAAAACATGTGAATAACAAATTGTCCAAGGGCCACCGTTGCTTTCATCCGAACACTTGTTTGTGTCAGACCAAGCGATGTGTGCGCCGCTTCCAAGGTCGTTTGCAAAGGCAGGCGGTTGTCCTAAAGACGGTTTAGACATTTGATTTGGTCCGAGTTTGAACGATGACCAAGATGTAACTGCAGTAGAATTCCAAGCATCTAATGCGGTTTCCCCGGGTCCTGTTTCACTGGTTGCATTCAAACGAGTATAGCGAATTTCTTCACCTGCACTACCATTTCCAAAGTCCAACCACGCAACGTGGATATTGTTCTGTGGATCGGTGAGGAGAGCAGGGTATGCGGAATTCTGGCTACTGCCTTGTGGCATCTGCCCGATTCCTTCTACTTCCGAGATAGGTGTGTCTTCGATTCTCTTGATTGCGTAGGTCGAAAGCCCGTTTGGAACTCCATCCCATTCTCCTGCTCCTTGGAGTCGCAGTTTGGTGTAGTAGATTTCGTATGGAACATTCTTCTCGAATCCATAGTCACGTCCATCCATCCATGCGATGTGAGTATTTCCTTGTAGGTCTACTCCAATTGAAGGGTGTAGGGAAAACGCATCGTCAATGGTAACACGTGTGTCGTTAACGACGACTAGGTGGCCTTCGCTTCCACGGCCTGTGTCTTCGGCATATCCGTTGCTTACAGTTGTGTGCCCAGAGTTTCCTGGTATCCATTGTGGGTCGTTATCCATCTTACCATATGGGTCAAGAACAGTCATGAAAATTTCACGAGAGTTGTTGGTTGAAATGTAAACCATTGCTTCAACAAGAAGTTGCATCTGGGTTGCACCGCTGGATCCTGAAGGGAATTCGTATGCTTGGCCGCCAGCGTCGGTTGAACGGACTGAGTTGCCTGGACAGTTTCGAGTTGACGAGGATACTACACCATTAGGGCACTGTACTAGATCTCTCATGTGAGATTCAATGTTTACTGCTCCTCCGTAAGATTGCCCATATAGGCCCACAGGAACTACTCCTGCGTTGAGACAATTATCGTGTGCTTCGTTAATCGAAGATGTATCGTCTGCTTGTTGGGATGGGTCACCATCTTTTGGCCCCTCATCAGAAATCGGCAAGACAATCTTTGTTGCATTAGGATTCCAACGGTGGTCAGAAGAGGTCGGGGGGTTTCCTGGGACGTTGCCTACTGTGTCCTTCCAAGAGAGGCAGGCCCAGTTGGAACCAGGTCCCCAATCTTCACCAGAGTAGCCGGAGTATGTTGCTCCGTTGTATACCGTCCCCGGTAGAGTACGTAGTCCGCCAGAATTGTCACCTGCTACCTGTCCAAGAGGCGTTGCGCGTGGCCCTGAATTTTTGTTGTGAGCTGCACAGTTTCCTTGGCTTGCTGCACCTGGTAATGTGTTTCCTAATCCATAAATGGTTTCGAATACTGTCATGTTGCCTTCTTCAAGCATTGGCTTGATTCCTTTGAAGTTGCTACCAGATTGGAAATTTCCGCCGTAAATTACTGTACAAACATCGGCCCATTCAGAATACATAGAACCCGAAGTATCTACTACGAATACCAATTCGACCTTTCCTCCACGGGTATCATCCCATGCGATTTGTACGTAGTCGTTGGCGTCAACTACTATGTCTGGGTGTCCTTTGTGCCCGATGATTGGAGTCAAGAGGGTATCGTCGAATAGAACGATGACATTCTGTACTCCGTAATCTGGCTGTAGCATCTTGTAGTAAATCTGAGGTTGTTGGAAGAACATGTCGAGTTCGTCGTAATTGTCTTGCCATACAAGGTGGATGTTGCCTTGGCTATCTACATCGATTGCTGGCCAATCGCGGTTGTTGATGTGCTGTGCAACGATGTAGTCATCGATTGCGGTAAGTGAACTGTCATCGGATACTGAACCGTCCATTGCTGTTTCGAACGGATGTAGTGCTGTATACATGATCTTGTGTTGGCCTGAGTGGTCTGCCCAAGCGATGTGTACTATGTCGTTTTCATCAATTACCATGTCGGGGTGGTAGATTTTGTGAAGTCCAGAACCTGTGACTTGTGTAGCATCGATTAGAGTCTCGCCACGAGGTGAAATCATTGAATAATACAAGTGTTGGTTTGAACGACTCCAGACCACGTGAACGTTTCCTTCAGAATCTGCAGAAACTGCAGACATGCGGTCTGATGAACTGCCGCCATCGACGACTTGTATTGCTTCTGTAATTACAACCTGGGTAGCTGCAGCGGGTGCTGCAACCAAGATTGCTGTTAATGTTGAGAGCAGCATTATTGCTGCAAGGCTTACCGACTTCATTTTTTGACTCATATGATGACCATCCTAACGACAATCTATCGCTACATTACTCCTACTTAACCGCGCCCCTTTCGGGTCATAGTTCGGCTTAAGATTAAATCTAAAATTTATATCCAATCTGACGGGTCAAATCCTTCTCCAAAAGACATCGAATCGTCCGTATGAATCTCTTCGGTTGGTGGCGAAGAGGGCCTGCCAACGCGCGTCCGTTGGTCTTTCTTTCCTTGCCAATCATCAACGGGTCCGGGTTTTCCACTACCTGTTCCAAACATGAATTTTATTTCATGAATAATTCCAAGTTTTGCTAGCCAAAGACGGCGGAGGTTTTGCATCATTTCATTCTTGGTCAGTCCATCAAACCATACTGGTTCGCTAACATTGAATGCTTGCAGTGGACCGGTTCTTTTGTCACTAGAATGTCCTAAGTGAATCCCCCAATCGACGCCAGATGCGATTAATTGCATTCTACATTCATGAATCCATGATTTCCATTCATCCTCTTCAGACTTCATCAATTCCTTCATTGCCTTTTGCTGCCCAGCATCGACTCTAGTCATTGAGGAGATTGCCAATAGGCCCCTCCCTTTCGGAATAATAATTGCAAACATGTGCCCGTTTTTCCCTTGGGGGTACTTTACCAAGAGATGTAAATTGGCACGTTCGTCCTCTTGCTCGCGGATTTCGATTCTCTCACTGGCAAGCCATGAACGAACAAGGCCTTCGATTTCGTCGGGCGACATAATGTAGCCGAGGAGGTCAACTAACTTGAACCGTTCACTTTAGTAATTCACGTAATTTTGATAAATCGGAGGATACTTTCTTGTTGGTTTTTCTTCGCCTTAACCACTTTGCTGCGTCCGATATTGGATCCCATCCAAGGGCAAAGAAAATGCCTGATAGCCAAAAGATTGCAACGAAACATAACCACAGGCCGAGACCGGCGAATACCTCCTGCCAAATTTCATTCCCAAGCGCCGACATCCAATCCAATCCGAGTTCGGTATTGAGTTCTGGATTAAATATTATACAAAGCACTGTAAGAATTGTAGATAATATTGGCCACCAGCCAAGGGAGCCAAACATTCCCGCCAATAATTGGTATGAGGTTCGGGCATCTTGCCCTTCGTCTGTACTATCTCCAAGTAGCCTACCAAGTATTATTTGTGGGCCCATTCCAATTATTATAGCGGGCAATAAAATTAGCATTGGAATGAGTTTTGCTAAATTATTTATCGCCCCTGTTGGTGAAATTCCCCGTAGCCCTGTTGATGTGGAATTGATGTCTCTTCCATCTAAGACTGCTTCATTCAGTGTGTCTCCAACCTTGGTGGCTAATTCTTGAACTTCTTGCGATGCTGGTTCTTGTTTCAATCTCCGAACTTCAAGAACTTCTTCTCTCCATGAAAGAGACGGTTTACTGTTTATTCGACTTTGAACGTGAGCGATTACTCCGTCACGATGGACTTCGCTGAAGGTTTCGCGGTTAGGGGTCATTGGTGCTAGTTTCTCTTCGAGGGTATTTCGTATATTGATTACAACTTCCGAAGGCGGTTCACTCCAGTCGCCGTTTTTTACAGCCTCCAATAATTCATCTGGAAGTTCGTCAACAGGCAGTTCAATCGGTTCACCATATTCAACCCAGCAATCCGTTCTGAAAAAGTGACGTGTTCTAAAGTGGAGTCCTATTGGAATTATCACCGGTATATTCACGCCGGTAGATTTTGCATGGGCTGCCGCTGCCAATACAGTTCTTACCGGCCCTGTCTTCAAACGAATAAGATGGCTTTCTGAATGACTTGTACCTTCTGGGAATAATGCGCAACCAAAGCCATGTGAAATTCCGGTTGCGAGGTTTAGTAATGAACGCCCATTCAGGTAATTTGCTTCCTCATCGGAACACCCTCCCCTCAATAACTCCGCCTTTCTAACCACTGGCTGGACTGCGAATTTACGAGCCCAAAACCCTAGAATTGGCCTAGTGACGAGATCATGTCTCCCGCCAACTACGAATTTGCGCGGATGTGTTAGGAATATCGAAATGGGGTCTAATAGGCCATTCGTATGCCAAGCTGAGCACATGCTCCCTCTATCTTTTGGAATGTTTTCAATACCAGAAACCTCGATTGTTCGGAATAGTGTGTTGTGCACTCTCCTTAGGCAAAAGTATCCAAATTCCATAAAAAAGGGAGAGCCTGGGTAATTTTTTTCAAATTTAGGAAGGGGAGAGTTTACTAATTTTTCATAATCCATTTTTGTTGCCGATGTTGACAGCACGGGCAATAACTCCCCATTATGGTCACGAATTCCATCTTCTCCACCTTTCATTGTGATGCCTCCTTTATCTTTGAACACAAATTTGCGAGACTGGCGAAATCGGGAGGATTTGGTGGATTTGCAGATGGAAACATAGCGGGAAGTGCCCTGCCTTCGTCGCCGTCTATTCTTGGAATCACGTGTACGTGTACATGGGGGATTTCTTGGCCTGCGTTTGGGCCATCGTGAATTACGACTGTGAAATCTGTCGTGTTATAATAAGTTGAAAGTAGGCTTTGTACATTTTTCACGCCTTCAAACAGTTCGCCCAATTCCGATTTAGATAATTCTGTGATCCTTTGAACCGGGTTCACTGGCACTACCAATGTGTGGCCTTCAGAGCGCGGGTATACATCGAGAAACGCCCCCCAACTTTCCCCTCTACTAACGAAGTTCCCAGGAATGTTTCCCGAGAGGATTTTTTCAAACAACGTAGTATCTGCCATGTTGTTTGCACATACACACCCCTCAAAGTATTGGGGGTGTTTTTAGTTAAGCATCGGGGGAAAGAACCCATGTTGCAGAGCCGCCTTTGCGGATTGCAAGTTTCGATGTGTTTCCTTGATTATCGACTAATGTATGGTGGAGTTGGTTTGGGTCTGTGTCTTCGAAATCTGAACGCTGGTGTGTACCTCGGCTTTCGGTTCTCGAAATGGCGCTTTGAGTTGTTGCTTTAGCCAAGCGGATGCCTGCTTTCAGCCTGAGTGCTTCTAACAAATTTGTATTGAATAAACGACTGTTGTCATCTAGGTGCAACTTTTCTGCAGCCGTTTCTAGTTCTGTTAATTGTTCAATTGCAGATTGTAATCCGGATTCATTGCGAGAAGCTCCCACGTGAGTTTTCATAATCTCAACTAAGGTTGCGAAGAGCGGGGCCGATCTCTG
>JABIGM010000023.1 GCA_018650165.1 Methanobacteriota archaeon | reverse complement strand
GTAGTGCTATGGTTGAAATTGAATGCCCTCATTGTGATGAAGGCATTGAATTAGAAGATGACGTTTTTGGATTATTTGATTGCCCACATTGTGATGAAGAATTCTCCTGGGAAGATGATGAAGATATTTCAAACGGGCACACAACCAATCCTCCAGTGATTAGCGGGGTAAAAATTGGAATCGGAATCGTCGGTAGTGTTCTACTCTTATCGGTGATATTCTATGTCTGGCTTATGGGGCAAATGGGGTGTATGACCGCTTGCAGTTGAACATCTTAGTGTTTAGAAACAAGTTTGAGAATAGAATAATCGAATATAGATAATTCGCAAGGGTCTATGCTCAAACCCATGTGTACAATATTTGCGAATCTATGGGCTCTTAGTGGGTGCTATTCGTCGCTACCCATTGAAAGGACGGGTGTGCAAAGGGTCCCTCCTTTATTGCCTGTGGAGCCAGAATCGGGTGAAATAAGGAGAATACATAGAGAGTGCTTTAGTGCTCGGTGCTCCGAGTTTAGTACATGAGAAGAACTCGGGTGGTTGCCACAATCGGCCCAGCATCTTGGGATTTAGATAATCTAAATTCAATGTTTGATGCAGGAGCTAATGTTTTCCGACTCAATTATTCACATGGAGAGCCTGAACAAAAAACCGAGTTGTATGAGCGTATACGCTCACTAGAAAAGGATGGCAGAACAACTTGTATTCTTGCAGATCTACCGGGTCCTAAATTACGCTTGGGAGAATTTCCCGGAGTGCGATTAACTAGAAATGGTGAATCTCTACGCTTGCTGTGCGGCCTTTCTCAACATGATGGCCCAGAAATACCGGTAGAATATGCCGGCCTTTCAGCGGAATTGAAAGTTGGAGACTCCGTACTTCTCGCTGATGGATTAATTCGGTTATCTGTAACTGCTACAGGTGGAAAAGTAGGTTCGTTCGTAGACTGTCTTGTCGAAGACGGTGGACCTCTAACCAGTAGGAAAGGAGTAAATGTTCCAGGCACTACAATCGATTTACCTGCCATTGGTCCAAAAGATGAGAAGGCACTGGCCCATGCTCTTGAGGCTGGTGCCGACTGGATTGCGGTTTCGTATGTTAGAAATGCTGAAGATTTACGCCCTGCAAAAGAGGCGGTTAAAGCTGCAGGAAAGCATACTCCAATTATTGCTAAAATCGAGCATCCATCGGCGCTAACAAATCTACATTCTATCCTTGATGCTGCAGATGGTGTAATGGTTGCAAGAGGTGATTTGGGAGTGGAAATTCCATTAGAGCAGGTCCCTTTAGCGCAGCAAAACATAATTGATGCCGGATTGATGAGAGGGATGGTTGTTATCGTTGCTACTCAAATGCTAGAATCTATGACTCTTAATCCAAGGCCCACTAGGGCCGAAGTTAGTGATGTATCAACGGCTATACGTCACGGTGGCACCGCAGTTATGCTATCTGGAGAGACTGCATCAGGTAATCATCCGGTGACTACAGTTGAAACAATGGTTAGGATAGTTACTGCAACTGAGGAAGGGCTAGAGACCTCAGGTGGTACACCGGGAGCACTCTCAAAATTCCGTTCAACTCGCGCAGTTGCACACGCGGGAGTAGAATTGGCAAAAATATCTGGGGCTAGGCACATTCTTGTTGCCACACAACACGGTAATGCTCCTAGATTGGTCGCAGGTTATCGCCCTGATTTTGTGGTGACTGCTGTTACGGATCGTCTTAGAGCAGCACGCCGAATGAATTTGTTACCTGGTGTTGAATCTGTCATGGTTGAAGAGTATGAAAGAGGGTCGCAAACCATGCAAGCCGCTGTGCGCATGCTTGCTGATAATGGGTCCCTGAAATCGGGAGAGAGGATTGTAGCAATATCTGGCTCGCCGCTTGCCATGCGTGGAGCAACTAGTACTGTGCGGTTGTACCGGCTAGAACCAGATGGGACTATTTCTGGAACAGAGTAATTTCCCCCACCCATTCCTACGCAAGGTTCAATGGCTAATGGTAGTCTCGCAGACCATGAGTCTCAAGCCACTGAACATGACTATGGTAGTCGCCGGCCTTCTAATGGTTACAATGAACTTGGCAGTTTTAGGACCGATGGCAACCAGTGCGGTCCCTGCTGCTGTTGAAGATGCGGTGTCCATGAAAGCAAAAGATGACATTTGTGAAAATGTCTTGTGCACCGAGATAAATGATGATTGGAAGGAATCTACTAGTCAACGTGATTTCTATGCGTGGCATATATGGAATGTCGATGATGTCATTGCAAATGGTTCACAGCCTCAATATGAAACAATTGGCCCTGTAACTTATGATGTCACCCTCAAGAAAGAGGTGGATAATTACGATATCAAAAATGGTTTACTCACATACAAACAAACCACTTCATATGCATGTGCGACTGACACCGCTGTTGCATGCTCAACAGAAGTCAGCCAACTGAATATTGCATTTACGCCACAAGTAGTTGGCGCTACGGGAACTGCAATTGCTGAGGTCATGAAAATTACAAAAATTGGATTTGCATCTGGTGTCCTTGACACTCATTTCCAACTTGTTGCACCCGCTCACAATGTAGCACAATACAATTTAGGAAACATTCAGAATCTAACTGCTGCCGAAGGAGCATACGAAGGTGCAATTGTAAATACATTAGAAGGAGATAATGCGGAGTCATTTTACCTAGATGGAATGTTTGACTTGCTCGATGAAGCCTATGGGGAAAATTTCCTTGACGATGACACTGCAACTTATCTTAGTTCGGGTGGCGTTCACCCACAGTGGAATCAGCATGAATGGAATGATGATGGAGATGGCGTACTTGAAGCTGATGAGAATTGGATGAGCGAATATGATCCAAATAACAACGGTATAGAAGATAATGAAACCTCCTCTTTTAGGTGGATTTTAGACCTTGACTATGCATTCAATCATGCGGTTGGACCTGATGGAGAAAATATTTCTTTACTAAATTACATGGGACCACTGGTTTATGCTTCGATGGGTGAGCCCGAATCTCTTGAAGAGATACTAGCAGACCCTGAAAACTCAGTTACGCTGGAACGTGCTGAACTTTGGGATTTTACCCACCCTACTGATTTGAACATTACACTGGCAAGGGATTGGACCCTATATGGAGGAATGGGCAAATTAATGCAGGATTATGGGGCTCTCGATGATAATTACCTAACAAACGGTGACGAAGATGCGATTAATCTTACTCAGCGCTTTAGGTGGTTGATGGATTTAGAAATCGATAATGATGTAGCCAGAAATGTATTGCATCTAGGGGACGGAACTGATGACCCGCTAGGAATCCTTGCAGTCAGTGAATCTGGCACTTCCTTTGGATTATCTACATTCCTAGATATGAAGAAAGATGATGCAATGGAACTCTACGGCATTACCAAAAGCCAACACGCTGCAATAAAATCATTATGTAGCGATTGGGCAGGAGATATTGCTGCACTGCCACTTATTCTGGTTGGTGGAGAAGGATACATCACAGCCTCAGAATTTGTGAACCAGACCTTTGGTTCACTAAATCCAATCGACAATACATACATGCAATATTCACTGAATGCTGGCGGCATGTGGGGGAGTGGCATCCTTGGATTCCCTGCTGGTGAATCGGTAAACCTAACTCAAAATCAAAGTTCTAACATGCTATTTGGTCCATACGGATTGGCAACCGCAAAAGGTGCTGCAATGTTCCTGTACGGCGAGTTGAGCGGAAAATCGATCCCAATTAATTTCACAACAGGACAGCGCGCTGAAGCACAAGTTTGGAACGCTGAAACTGTGTCTTCGATTTACGGAATAGATGAAAATGCAGCAAATGCAACTCGGTTACTCCTCATGGAAATCGTGTTCAAAGACTTCGTCCCACAGTTCCTTATCGATTCCTTTGGAACCTCGCGCTACCTAACTCAGTCAGTTGATAATTGGTTGCTTGGATGGCATGACCCAGTAAATGCATACCTCGCAAGTGATAATTCTGAAGATATGACCGTGGGGTGGACAAGCCTAGAGTCTAATGAAACATATTTCGGTTCAGATGCATATGTCGATGGAGGCATATCGACTGGAGACCCTGGAATTATCACCATCTGCACAGGTGAGACCGATACCTGTGACAAAGGAGAAACTGTAATGGTTGGAGATAGTGAGTATGTTGGATGGAGATCTGTCGAAAAAGAAATGGCCACATTTGGATTAATCACCGCTGAAATACGTGGAGAAACATCTGGCGGTTTCATCACCGGAGAGGGGGATTTAATCGATCTCTCAGGCTATGGTACTGCTGAACTGAGCTGTGACAAAGAAGGCACTCTGAAAGGTATCCCTGTCGACATATGTACTGCATCAATGGATCCGCTCACTCGCCCAATACAAGCGAAATTAATCAATAATGGCGACCTGCTTGATGCAACACCAGGCGCTCTCCCAGTATACTTTGGCAGCGATGTTGAGGTCAAGGTAGAACAACTTAGTGGAGCGATAATTGCAGGGGAATCTAAATCCACATTCTGGCTTGATACACGCCCAACATGGGAGCAGCAGACTCCACCAACAATGGCTGATTTAACACAAGTTTTCGTCATCGAAACCGATGGAGAACTTGATGATGAAACTGCTGAAACAATGGAATCACAAATTGTGACTAATCAAGATTCTTTTGCCTACTTTACAAACTTTGACCACTGGGTAGATTACGTTACATTGTGCTTCTGGGCTCTTGGATTCGTATCATTATTTGCTGGTGCTGCTTTGATCTTCAAAGAGGATTCCGAAGAATCTCGCAGTAAGACAAAATGGACTGAACTTACACAGCCAGAACCAATGGTTAAGATGGATGATTTACCTTCAACTGATGAAACCATGGAAGAAATAATTGCGGCAGAATCTGGTTCTGAAGATACCGGAGACGATTCTAAATCCGAAGAAAGTTCTGAGGAAACTGAATGATTTTGAAACCGGTTTTATACAGATTCATTATCCGATATTAAAGTGATATCATTAAGATATCACTAAGTACGAGTGGTTCATCGGCCATAACATGCAGCCTACATCCGTAACAATACCGGCGCAAAACTCGATGCCAGCAAATGAACCACAATTCAAAGACAAACCAGGGAGTGCCATCAATGGTTTTCTTGGATTACTTTTACACTTAATATTGAGTATTGTAAACATCGGCCTTCTGTTCACAGGACCAGGTGCAGCACTACTCATAATCACTGGTCCGTTGTGGCTAGTAATGTGGAACTCATACGTCATAGTTAATCCGAACGAAGCCGTTGTTACACAATTCTTCGGGAAGTACAAATCTACTATTAAGACTGAAGGATTCCAATTCTTCCTAAACCCACTTTATCAGAAATCAAAGATGTCTTTCAAGATCAATAACTTCGAATCTAGTAAACTAAAGGTAAACGATGTCAATGCAAACCCAATCGACATTGCAGCTGTAGTAGTATGGAGAGTGTATGATGCTGCAGAGGCCATGTTCGAAGTAGAGAACTATGGTCACTATGTCCAGATTCAAAGTGAGGCTGCACTACGTGAAATGGCAACAAGATATCCTTACGATGCAATCGAAGAGAAGGACATAGGAGGAATCACTCTCTCAAGTAACCAGGATGTAATTGCTAAGGAATTACAGAAGTCAGTTGAGGCACGCCTAGCACGAGCAGGAATTCAGGTTCTTGAAGCAAGAATCAGTTACCTAGCATATTCTACTGAAATCGCACAGGCTATGCTACGCCGTCAGCAAGCAAGTGCTGTTGTAGCTGCACGCCACGAGATTGTCGCTGGTGCGGTTGGAATGGTCGAATTGGCACTTAACCAACTAAGTAGCAAAGGCATCATCGAATTTGATGAAGATAAGAAAGCTACAATGGTAAGTAACCTACTAGTTGTCCTTTGTTCTGAATCTGACACAACACCTGTAGTAAACACAGGAACATTGTACCAGTGAGCGGATTTAGATGCTTGAACCTAGATCTTTGATAAATTTCATTGGACCTGCCCTTATGCTACTTTACGTAGGATATTGTTGGGTACACCAGGGTTGTCATCACAAAGGAAAGGGTTGGAAAACAAGAGAAGAATCTCCAAAGGGATTCTGGTTTACGATGATATTATTGGTAGGGCTAAGTATTCTAACAATCGCTTCAAGTCTAATCTTCAAGAGGTAAAGGAAATGAAGAATGGAAAATGTACCAAGTGTGGAAGCATCGGTTTAACACCGGAAAAGAAGGCTCGCATTCAAGGCACTGAAGGGTTGATGATGATTTCATGCACACAATGTAGATTCGTAGAACTATATGTCCCAGATGTAAATGAAAAGTCCAAACAAAAAAGAAATTTGTGGTTAATCCATCTTTCGATTTGGGGTTCCATGCTAGCAATAATTTTCCTTACGGTAGTAGCGAGATAATATTGGGGTGTCGAAATGGAGAAAAAAAAGATTCTTTTGAGGCTCGACCCAAAACTTCACGAGGACCTAAGAAGATGGGCTGAAGACGATTTTCGTTCACTGAATGCTCATATTGAGTTCATACTGAAGAAGTCAATTCGCCAAAATCGCAGAACTGATTCAAGTGAGGAATGAGGAAGAACAATACACAATTTGAAGTATGACATTTCTCACGAAGTAATGTGGCGATACAAAAAAATGTACTAGGTCAAGAAATTGGCGAATGCTCTTGCAAACCTATGACTGGTTGGTATAGAGATGGTAGTTGTAAAACCGACGAGAGGGATATTGGATCCCATACTGTTTGTTGTATTGTAACTGAAGAGTTTCTGGAATTCGCCAAAATACAAGGCAATGATTTGATCACACCAATGCCACAATTCGATTTCCCCGGACTGAAACCAGGAGACTCTTGGTGTGTTTGTGCAAGAACATGGCTAGATGCACTGAACCAGGGGATGGCTTGCCCTGTTGACCTTGAAGCTACAAACATCAAGGCATTGCAAATTATTCCTTTAGAACTACTGGAAGACCGGTCCGTTTGAACAACCCATTCGCTCCACTCAAAGGTATTTATTCAAGTGCTCTCATTTTGAGGTAGGGTTAGTATCATCAAAATAAATTGGTGAAATTATATGAAAATAAGTGCCGGGAGCGGGGCTTGAACCCGCGACCTTCGGATGTCTCAGACATGAGAAGGGGCTTTGGTACGTCTCAATTAGCTCCGAAGAGCTGCCCTATGAGTCCGACGCGCCACCAACTACGCCACCCCGGCAAGTAGTTCGCCCACCGACCACACCTCTTTGAAGGATGCGGCCTCGCACAGCACAAACACTTGATGTGAACTATTTTCAACACAGTTCGCAAACATTTCGTCCCAAATCCGACCACAGCCTTCATTCACTGGGAACTGTTCGCCAAACCAATGGTCGACATCAATACTGCTATGGCTGCTGCTGCTGCCGAGCGACGTAAGCGCGGTACGGGTGATGGTAAAGAGAGGAAGAAGAACCGTACTGGGGCCAATATGGGAATAGAAGCGTTCGATCCAGTCAAGCATGTATCAAAAGAAAAAGCAGATACTGCGTCTATGTGGCTAGTCATTACTTTCGCCGCAACAATGGCATTGCTGATGCGATATGTAGCTATGCCAAATGCACAGGATAATGTTGACATGCTTTGGTTTATACCGATGCTCGGGATTTTCCTATTACCCTCTGTTCATCGGGCTGTTATGCCTGAACGATTTGTTGAACATTATACAAAAGGAACATGGTTCAAAGCATCATTTATGCACATATTCACATGGCTTGCTCTGACTTTTCTACTAACAAATGCCCCATTTGCAGATATTGTAGCACCTCAGGTGGATAATGGATGGGGTATGATTTCCTCGACTGATGGTGAAGAGTTTGACCATTCCAAATCGAAGAGTGGTTCAATTTCACTAGAAGAGGGATATTCTGGCGAACAATATGTAGTTCTCGCGTTTAGTGACAACAATTTAGCAGAAGATTCCGAATATACATTTACGTTTTATAGCATCGTTGGTGATACCAATACTGAAATTTCCAAGCCCGTGAATGTGTGGGCAGATTTAGGCTCAAGTGCCACGGCGGCTTCCGATGCAATCCGTGCCCATGAAGACATAGATTATCCAGTCGCGATAAAGGTACCAGAAGAATTACCTGTTGGTACATATTCATTGGTTATTGAAGTTGTAGAAGATGGAGATCCATGGGAAAACTCACGTACTGTTGAGCTTACATTAACTGTCGATGCACCCGTAGTAGAAGACTCAACTGAGGAGAATTGAAAGACGAGCAGTTAGGGCATCAAGTTGAATTGATTCCCCTCCGCCTTCAACTAGCCTAAAGTCGATTTCAGCCATCAATTCCGTAAGTTCGAGTTTTTGAATTTCAGAAAGGAAATCTGCACCATATAATTCGCGGTGGAGTTGGTTAACGAAGTCTGTTCCTGCAAGTCCGTATCGGTCTAGTAATTCACGAAGCCTCCGTCGTGCTGCGTGAAATCCATCCTGTTTACATGCCATCAGGTATTGATGAAGTGATTCTGGGGGCGCTGTTGCACTGGTTTCATAAATCAGAGTGCGCGAAATATTCTTCTCAAGTGCTGCTGCCACCTGAAGAGCAGTGATTGCTTTGCGTAAATCTCCCTGCGAGATTCTAACCAATGCATCAGCAGCTTCATCTTCAAGGCCAACCCCCTCTAATTTTGCAACGGATTTAACTTGGTCAAGAACATCAACATCTGCTAATGGGCGGAAACGAAAAACCGCACACCGACTTTGAATTGGCTCGATGATCTTACTGGAATAATTACACGATAGAATAAATCGACAAGTCTGCGCATATTGCTCCATTATTCTTCGCAATGCGCCCTGGGCGTCATGGGTCAAAGCATCGGCTTCATCAAGGAAAATTATCTTGAATTCGGCACCGCCATAAGGAGCGGTCCTAGCGAATTGTTTGACTTTTGTTCGAATACTCTCAAGTTTGCGTTCATCGCTCGCATTCATCTCGAGCAAATTATTTCGAAAATCATCACCAAAAACATCTCTCGTCAGGGCCATTGCAGCCGTGGTTTTACCTGTACCCGGAGGTCCTGCGAATAGTAGATGGGGGAAGTCCGCTAGTTTGGCATACGAGGCTAATCTTTGTACCACTGAGGCTTGGCCACGAATGTCACCAACTGTCCGAGGACGGTGGCGTTCAACCCAAAGTTCGCTCATACCATCCAAGGTCATTGTAGGACGACCTTGAACCTTCGCTTTTTCCAAGATAATAGAAAATATCTCCGGCCACCCTACGGGTGGCCAGCCGAAAGGAACCTATACCCCCTCCTCCAGTGGTAGTCCGAGCCCAATGTTATCGAACACCCGCGACCGCCGAAGAATCGTAAGTTCACTAGTAATGGTTTTGATGTTTTTATTTGCCGATATCGCTCTCCCACAAGCAGTACCAGATTGGTCAAATGATATACTTCTTGATGATGACACAATGTCTCAAACCACATCTACGACTAATGCTAATAAGGACACTGCTCTTGATTCAGCCAACCCGTCCACGAATTATGGAAATGAAGGGACTGTTGGATTGGGGGCGTCGACAAGTGGTGAATCAAGGATACTAATTTCGTTCAATAATACAATCTCGACTGGTGACACAGTAAGTTCTGCAAATCTAAAATTAACGTGTGGCATTGACCCAGTTAATCTTGAAACAATTAGTATTTACAATTCAAAGATGAAACGGTCATGGAGTGAATCAAATGCAAATTGGAATAATCCAGATTCCGGCTCCAATTGGGGCCTGCCTGGGGCAGATGCAACCTCCGACCATAGTGACTGGGAGCCCCCATTCCAGGGGTACGCCAATCATACATTTTCGATAAATGTGACTGCTGTGGTACAAGATGCAGTAATCAATAATCGTAGTACTTTCGATTTAATTTTGGCAGCAACGGACTCTGAGTATGAGTGTCACATGTCCGAATCAAGTGATACTAACAGCAGGCCATATCTCGAAGTTATCCACCAAAATGGCACTCACGCCAATGGTGGCTCATTGACCCCAAATTTCGTTGAAGATGGTGCGGCTCTAATGGATTCAGACCAATTTATCCTAACTGCAGCAACAACCCCCGAACTATCATGGGAGGGCCTAACAGGAACCAATGCCCAAGTTCAACTTTCACTAGCCGAGAATTTCTTTACTGGTGCTGACGATACTTGGTTCTATACAACTCAAGACAATGCATCTATGTTCACTCTAAGTTCCGGTAATGGGGTAATGACAGTACCTTCGGGCGATGCTTTGGATAATGCTACAACTATGTATTACAGGATGCGTTCTATCGATTCAACCGATGCTATCGGCGAATGGAATATTGGTTATTTCCACCTTCCAAAGCACAGCGTCACGGACAATGGGAACAATACTGCCACGATTTCTATTGGATTTAGCGACCTTGGCATAAGTGCAGAAACCATTGAAGACACATACATAGATTCGAATGGTGCTGCAAAGAATAGTAACATGGGTAATGATGAAAATTTCACTGTAGGCTCATCATCGAGTACAGATCAGTACGGCTTGATAAGATTGAATTTGGACGACATAGGACTACACAGCAACACATCTGTTATGTCGGCTACATTTGGTATGACTCGTGAATCATACAGCGGCTCGGCCAAGGTTAGCGTCCACGTAATGGATGGTGAAAAGTGGACTGAAAACGGAGTCACATGGAGAAAACACAACGGCTCATATTACTGGGATGATGGGGGCAGAGTACCGTCCATGTCCGTAAGTTCATTTGTAGGTGACCAAACGTCGTCCAGCATAGATTCTGACATCACTGTGGCTGTGCAGCATTGGATTGACGAAAATAATCTAGCCAACCAAGCAGGTTCAAGTCTTTCCGAGTCTCTTGAATTAATGATGGTAGCTTCAACTTCTGGAATAGCCGAATCATCCACTCAGTGGGTGAAAATATGTTCTACTGAAACAACAAGTTGTAGTGAACCAACTCTCGACATCATGTATGCATGGGGCAGTAGTGGCCCTCCAACCATTCCAAATCATCAATCACCACTTGATGGGCATTCAGTCTGGAATGTAAGTGTGAATAATTTGTCAGGTAATACGACTCCGACTTTACTTTGGGATGGCACAATCACATGGAGTGGCGATATGCTTATGCAAATT
This sequence comes from Methanobacteriota archaeon, assembly GCA_018650165.1. Classification (GTDB taxonomy): domain Archaea; phylum Thermoplasmatota; class Poseidoniia; order Poseidoniales; family Poseidoniaceae; genus MGIIa-K1. The sequence continues at coordinate 11,595 of JABIGM010000023.1, read as the reverse complement.
TCAACAGATGCTGAGTACAGAAACATCATCCATTCGTTTGATACTGCTGTCGATAATGACTTTGCCCCATCTGATGGCAATTGGTCGATTTCGGGTTCAAACTCACTCGATGAGGGCGTAATGTATCACTGGAGATTAGCACAAAGAAATTCTAACGGCCACCATTCGTGGTGGGATTCTTCTTCATTCCTTGTCTCGAACTTAGAATCTGAGTATTTGCTCGGTGATGAACACAGATTACGATTATCCCATGGTAATGCAACTACTGCCGGAGATGCCCCTAATTGTAAGGACACCTACATTGACAGCGGAGCATCGACAAGTAACTACAATGGCGAAAGTGACATGCAAGTCATGTACAATACATTCCCTGCTGAAACTGCAATCCTTCTTGGTTGTGACCTCACTAGCCATCTACTTCCTGCAGGATATGCTGTGAAAACAGCAACCTTGAAAATGAAACTTTATGACTACCCATCAGGATCTCCAATTATTGGTGCCTGGGAAAGTCAACAGCACAATTGGACTGAAGATGGCGCAACTTGGGCGACATATGACGGCGTTAACGCGTGGGGTACAGCCGGTGCTAAAGGATGGGAGAGAGCAGGTTTGCTCGATTCTGAAACCCTCGGAACCTCATATGCAAGCGGTGACTGGGTAGAATTGGATATTACTCTCGCTGTACAGAATGCAATGCGAGAAAATCGAGAAGTGGATTTGGTTCTTGGAGTTGTAGGCGTTGGTAGCGGTTATGACCGAAGTGCACTGTTCTATCCAAATAATGCTGATGCAACTAAGCGTCCAGAAATTTCATTTGTGTATGTACCGGGCTCTAATGCACTCCCTGCTGAACCTGTTCCATTCTCTCCATTGAATGGTTCTTGGTCCATTGAATCTGGAATGAATCTAGCGCCTGACCAGACCCCTCAACTCTCATGGAACTTCAGTGCAAGCGGAATTACTGTTGGAGGATGGTCCGTCGAATTAGACACCTCTCCTAATTTTGATTCACAAAATTTGATTATGGCAACTAGTTGGACAGATACTGGATTTAGTATTGCAAATATGACCTTCGACCTCTCAACGCAATTAGCAACAGGAAATACTTGGAATTGGCGAGTAAGGGCGACTACTTCAACAAACCAAATTGGAAATTGGTCAAACTCCTTCCACTTCCTCCTACCTGAATTAACGACTTGGAATGTAAGTTCAAACTCTACCGCTGTAGAGTTACATCACCGAATGGCAATGCCATCGCTCAATCTTCCTAATTTCATTGATACCTGGGTTGCTGATTCTGGCATAGGCGCTAATGCAGACCAATCATCATCTACCAATATCACAGTAGGAACCAGTAGTTCTGGCGAAGATGCAACTGGCTTGTTGAAGATCCCGCTAACGGAATTGCCCAACCCACAAAACGCTCATGTTTCCGAAGCGGTGCTCAATTTGTATGCAGAGTTTGGTTCGGATACCGGAAATGCCGTCTCAATTCATCCGGCCCTCGTAGGGTGGAACACTAGTGCAAATGGAACAACATATGATGGTTCGAATAATTGGTCCTTACCCGGCGCAATGGGAGCATCTGACAAGGGTCAAATGTCTGACATTAAGGGTAGTGCTTCCGCTGATTGGATGAATTTTGATGTGACTGAGTTGGTTCAAGCTGCCCTTGCAAATGGTGAAACACACCTTTCGCTCGTAATCGTTGGTTCGATTGGGGAAGGACAAACAATCTTTACATCAACTGCAGGAACAAGTAGTGACCGTCCATGGCTAAATTTGACATGGACAAGTGGCAGTGCAGCCTCCCCGGAAATAGCGGGAGCAAATAGCAATCCAACCATTGATGAAATAATCTGGGATACATCAACACATGCCCTTCTGCCCGGAGACACACCTAATTTCACTTGGACTCATTCAAACTCAGCCAATGTTGATGATTGGAAAATATTCCTTTGGAATGATTACTCCGATGATAGAGAGGGATGGACTGTATACGACAGTAGAGATTCCGCTGAAGGGTGGGATATAACCAATATGACCTGGACCCCACAATCTAATCTTTCATCCGGAAACTCATACGAATGGTTTGTACAACCAATTACTAATGACATACTGGGGGCAAGAGGTAGCGATACAATTTTCCACATTCCTGCAAACACAGGCAGTAGTGTCAATTCAACAGATGCGTACATCAATTTGCAAGAAGGCCAAATCGTCGATGCATTGGATTACCCTGCAATTTTCATGGATACTTATCTCGATACAGGTTCATCAAATTCCGCATATGAAAGCGGAAATGAATTGATTATTGGACGCTCGAATGTGACAACATCACGTAACCACTACACTGAAAGTATCATGATGATCGATTGGTCAACAATGCCTATCCCCGGTTCTCATGAGATGATTGGAGCTGAGATTGAGTTGCATAAAATCAGTGGTGGCGAATTTAATCAAGAAACTGTACGTGTTGCCGTTTGTGAAATTCAGGATGCATGGAACCAAAATGCAACAATGAATGGCCCAACTGGGAATAATTCCGCATGGACAAATCCAAAATGCGATGTTCCATTTGAAATCGTCTCGATGGATTATCAGGACAATTATGTCACACTGGATGTTACTTATGCAGTGCAGCATGCACATGCGGCTGGCTTAGACAAAGTTAGCCTGATGTTCTGGATAGTTGATGATACCGACGATGAATGGCATTTTGCTAGTAGCGATTATAATATCGATAAAAGTAAACGCCCTGAATTGAAATTGGAATGGAGAACTGGTACACAATGGCTTCCGTCTTCACCAAGCGGCTTGACACCAGCAGATGGCACAACGGTTTGGAATCAAACTGCTTCTCGACCAAGAGGGGCTGATGATGTTACACTGAATTGGTCTGGAGTTGAATCAAATGAAACTCGCTGGGTGATTCAATCATCTAAGACACCGTTGTTTACTGCTGAAAATGAAACATGGCTATATGATTTGACCGATAATGAAACCTTCAATGGTACATGGAGTTATTCTGAACTTGCGTACACCAGTCCAGATAATATCACATGGGGAGACTACTGGGTTTATTGGAGAGTAAGAGCTGAACAAGACCACCGTTTAGGTACTTGGTCCGGTGTTAATTCATTCCGAGTCCCCGGCGCATTAGGTACTGACGATGGTGCTGGAAATCATTCAATCACTTTGTATGACGGCTCGGTATTTTCTGAGACTACATCACTACCAGGCGTACCTGATGCGACAATTGACTCCAACCGCGCTAGCAATTCCTTAGGTAACAATGGTCGCCTCGAATTAGGAATTTCATCAGGAGGATCTGGTGAATCGATGGTAATGTTGTCATTTGACCTCTCTGAATTGCCATTCCCAGCCGCAATGACTCCGACTAGTGCCTTATTGTCGCTATACAGAGTCAATGTCACTGGAACATCATCGCTAACGGTTAGTGCACATGCTTGTGACACATTTAGTGAAAGCTCGGTCACTTGGAATAATGCACCATCTTGTTTGAGTAGTGAAATTACTCGCTCTACGATGCTAATTGTTCCACCAAATGGTTGGCAAGTGTGGGACCTTACATCCCTTGCACAATCTAATATTGCTAATGGAAATACTACAATGACAATTATGCTGAAATCTGTAGGTACTCCAATGTCAGGTCATTCGTTCTATGATAACCTGCACTCTGGTTCCCTGAAACCTAAATTGGTTCTAGATTATGTTGACAATGTCGATGGAGTAATCCCTCCGGCTCAACCAGTATTGACATATCCTGCTGACGGAGCAATTCTGTACAACACAAGCACGTGGGTATTGGAATCTCTAGACAGGCCACAATTAACTTGGAACAGTGTTACTAATGCAACGGGATATGTTGTTACTATTGCAAAAACAGACGGTCAACAAACATACAAATCTTGGCAAAACAGTGAAATAAATGGAACCACATTTACCTTCAGTCAAGATTTAGTTGCTGGTGATGTATACAGTTGGTGGGTACAAGCCATCAACGGTTCTATTCCTGGACCTTCATCGAGTCGTAGAACCTTTGCGATTGGCTCTCCAGTCAACCATTCTTACAATTTTGATAATACTTGGACATACTTGTTCCAAACTGGAAACGAAGTTGCTGAGTTAGGTCACACTAACGTTAGAGATTCGTATATAGGCAGCGGATATGCAAATCAAAACCATGGCTCTGAGTCACTAATGGTTGGAACAAATTGTGAAGGAGCAAACTCCGAATGTCGAATGATTGTCGGATTAGATAATGGTCAAGTCCCATTACCACCTGGTGCAAAAATACACTCCGCTTCGATTCAATTGAATATCGAGTCGGCACCTGCTGGATTTTTGACATTAAGTGTCCACAAATTATTGACTAATTCCTGGACACAATCCGGCTCAACATGGAATGATTCTGCAAGTGGTATCCCATGGAATACTGGTGGAATGGCACCGGGTGTAGAGTATGATGCAAATCCAATTTCAACCACTACAATTACTGCCGGTGTGACAAATGTATGGTTAGAATTAGGCCATTCGGGTATGCTGATTGACGGTGATCACGCGTGGGTAATCATTGGAACTTCACTGGCAGGTGCACCTGCGTGGGTAGAATTTTTCTCAAGTGAAAGTGCTCTTAACCTTCGACCTGTAATCCATATGAATTACACTGATGTTCATTCGGTTTCAGTATCTCCGGGAGGTTCTACTACTGATGCAGATACTACGGTTCAATTCTCTCATATTTTGAATGATGCAGTAGGAGGTATGATTTCTGAAGGAGTGGTATGGTCCTCAAGTAGCGGCTCTATCGATGCCGCTGGTTTGTTTACTCCTGAACATGTTGGCATTCACAGTATTACCGCATGCTTTGGAGTCATATGCGCTACAGAATCTATTACCGTAACACCTGGAGAACCTGATACGCTTGTTGTCGAAGATACTGAAGAAACTATTACAGCGGATAATTCTTTTACAATTACTGCAGTAATCCATGATCAACATGGAAATATTGTGCCTGGAATGACAATCACATATACACCATCTAATGGAACTATGACTGGAACAACATTCTACCCATACAACTCCGGAACACAGACTGTCACAGTGGGATGGATTGGTCAAACTGTTGATGTAATCATCGAGGTTGTTGGTGGTCTGCCAACTAATTATGTTACAACTGGTTGTGAAGATGTTGTACATGCTGGAGAAACCTGTCAACTAAATTGGACATTGCATGACCAATTCGGTAACCTGTTGGATCTTTCAGTCGGCGGTGGAATTACTTGGACCGCTGGTGGTGGAACATTTACCGAGTCTAACGGAACTTACTTTGCAATGACTGTTGGAAATTACAATATCGACATGCTTTCAACAGGAGGTATTGCGCACCAAATTTCAATCACAGTCGAACACGGAATGATGGTAAGTCTAGAGGTAGATGCATCTGAAACATATGTTACAGCTGATGATATAGTTCTGCTCAACACTACTCGTATCGATGTCATGGGCAACCGTTTATCGGTTGAACTACCATTAGCGAATTGGACTGTTAGTGATGGAATGATTGTTGCGGGACAGCCTGCTGAATGGCATGCTCAAAGACGCGGTTCGAAGACACTAACTGCTAGTTATGCAGGAATGGAAAGTAGTGTAATTATCCAAGTAGAGGAAGGTGCAATTACTGGACTTGTATTGGTAATAGATTCTATTGATTCAACATGGACAAATAATTCAATTACTGCTGATGATGAACTTACTGTTAAGGTTAAGGCTGAAGATTACGATGGAAATCGTTGGACTGAAAATGTAGTTTGGTCCATCGAGCATATTCAATTCTCTGACCAAAGTGTACTTCAAGAGATGACTTATGGAAGTACTACACTATTCGTTCCAATCTTCTCATCGGATTTCGCTTACAAATTATTAGCAACCTACACTGATGAAAACATTACCCTTGAAGTCGCTCTGAATATTACAGTATCACAAGGTAGCTTGGTGAAACTCTCAGTACCGGGACCTGGAGATGCTGAACAAAATATTGATGCAGATAATCAATTACAATTCTCACCGCAACTATTTGACAATGATAACAATGCAATTGACCCTTCAATTGTAGAGTATACTTTGACTAATACAGACACAGATGAAACGCAAAACATTACGTCAATTATCGTAGGAAATGGTGGCATATGGGAAGCTAGTACTGTTGGTAATTGGGAAATTACTGCTTGGGCGATTTCAGAAAACGGTTACAATATCACTAACACAAGTGTGATTCATGTTTCACATGGAGATGCTGAGAGCGTAGACATTGATGTTATTGCAAATTCTGCTAAGGCTGGTGATGAGTATACCCTCACAATCACTGGAACTGATGCTGATGGTAATACCTTCTTGGAGAGTGTACTGTGGACTCAACTTTCTCTTCCAAACACTTGGAAGACTGTACCTGCTTCTACAATTGAAGGAGGAGATGGCATCTATAATTGGAGTGCATCTGTTGCCGGAGATCATACCTTCAAATTCCGCTCACCGAGTGGTGCTGAAAGCGAATGGACAGTGACTGTCACTCCGCACCAAACAGTTTCCCTAATTGAATTTGAGATTGTTGATAATTCAGTAGCACAACTAGAGTCTTTTGAAATCGATGTTCAAACCTTCGATGCATGGGGCAATGAGATACCTGTGCCACCGGAAACCCAAGTCAAATTAACTGGTCGTATGACTGCAAAGGCTGGAGAAAATGGCCATTGGACAATCACTACACTCGATGACAAAGAGCAAACTGTAACTATATCCGTACATAATGTTGAAAAATCAGATACGATAATGGTTGAAGGTAATATCATGGGATTCTTTGAATCTGGTGGACCAATCTACTATGCGGGTGGAGTTCTTGGAATTCTAGTGATCATTGTTCTTCTAGTAGTAGTAGTAATGGTACTGAGATCTGGCGGCTCAGAATATGATGACGAAGACGATGACGACTATGATGATGATTACGATGAATCTGAAGCGACTCAGGAACCTGGTCCAGTTGGCCCAGGGCCAGTAGGTCCGGGCCCTGGTGGACCACCTCCAAGTGCAGAACCACAACAGGAAGACTGGATGTCTGACTTCCGTGTTGATGAAGATGGTACCGAATGGGCAGAAGATAAGGATGGAATCTGGTGGTACCGTGACGCTGGAACTACAGATTGGAATGAATGGGCGGACTAATCGAAAACTTAGATAATGCAAGAATAGAACCAAACGGAGGGTGAAGCGATGAAAAATCGGATACTACCCTTCTTGGTCATTCTATTAGTGGCACATATCGCATCACCTGCAACGGCTGCAACCCCGGCAAGTATTGACATTGATGCTCACACTCAAAGTGTGAGTGCAGATCAAGCAGTTCGGTTTTCTGCAGTAGTGAAAGATTCTTCCGGCTCTCCAATCAATGAGCCTGTAATTTGGTCTACTAGTTCTGGCTTCATCGATAGTGAAGGTCTATTCACGCCAGGTCTTGCTGGGCAAACCACGATTACTGCGATGAGTGGAAGTATAAACTCAACTACTTCGATAAACGTAATGGCAGGGTGGCCAGTTGGAATTCGAACTGCATTCAATACCACAGAGGTAAGTGTTGACGATGTGGTTCAACTCAATGCTACGCTAATCGACAGAGCCAATAATTCAGTTACAGGTGATTTAACATGGAGGTGTCAAAATGGAATTATTGACTATCTCAACCATACTTGGACACCTGAAAATATCGGTAATACTACAATGCGCATCATACATCTTGAACTCGAAACACAAGTTGTGTTCAACGTGGTTCCAGGAAGCCCGAAAACTCTCGATATACCATATGGCCAAACTGTTCAGAGTGGAAGTACACTCCAGATACTACCGGTTGCTAAAGATGCAAAGGGTAACGAAGTTGGGATTTCTAAGGCAGGTGTTCTTACTTGGTCTGTAGAGAATGGTTCTATTTCTCCAACCGGGGTTTACTATGGAGGAGCTCCCGGCTTATGGAACATTAGTGTCAATAGCACATCTGGGGCTAACGGAAGCGGAACTATTCGTGTATTACCTGCTAAAGCAACAGGTCTAGATCTCGAAATGAATGTCGGACAGGCAAGAACTGGCTCACAGGTAATTCTTTCTGCAATTCGTACTGATGTTCTAGGAAACACAGGTGAAGTAATCTTACCTCTATCGAATTGGACGGTTCCTACGGGCTCACTATCGATGGATGGTGATTCCGTTGTGTGGATTCCCTCACGGATTGGGGAATGGACAATTGGTGTCTCTGACCAAGGTTTCTCTGCGACAATGCAAGTTAGTGTAATCCAAGGCGTAATTATCGGTATCGACATATTACTATCTGAAGATATTCTTCGCTCAGGAGACTCGATAGTCGCTTCAATTTCAGGATATGATGCTGCTGGAAATCAACGGTCGGTGAATGGTGCTTGGACTATTGATCCAGAACTTGGTCCAGAAGACCATGATGGCTGGAAACAATTGAGACCGGGGGCAATGGGGAATTTTTCAGTTTCTGCCACTTGGTTTGACAATGAAACCCAAACGGTGCACAGTGTTGACTCTGTCCTCAATATCACATCGGGTGAATTAGCGCGTATAATTCTCCCTGAAAGTGGAACTCGTGTGCCATCAGATGGTGTGCTTGAACTTCTACCTATCTTTGAAGATGAGTATGGTAATCATTTGGAAAACGTTCTACTTACTTGGGTTATAGATGGCAATGACATGACTATGGAAATCCGATTAGCAAACAATAAGTGGGAACCATCATCTCTTGGAATGCACGAAATTAGGGCAATGGCGCAAGGTGTTTTTGCAATTACTGACGTCGAGGTAATCGCTGGTACTGCGAGGCACATTTCAACAGATTACGATGAAGGTGTCGCTGTTGTGAGTGGTGAAGAGGTTGAACTTACAATCTCCGCACTTGACGTACATGGAAATCTCGCCTTGGCTACAAATGTTGAATTTGAATTCGATGACCCTCAGGGGATTGTCTACCAATCCTCTAGAGGAGATGGTTACTGGATGATTGAGGGAGGTGAAGTTGGTGAATGGAATATTCGATTGCTAACTGGTTCTGCAACTCGTGACATAACAGTCACTGTTTCACCGGGAGAACCGATTAGACTTCTAGCCGATATACCTGAACAAAATCCTGAAGAAGGTAGTAAGATGATTGTACGAATCTATGCTATTGACCAGGTAGGAAATAGAGTCGATGTTCCATCGGATGAAGTTGATATCCAATGTACTGTTGGCACAGTGACACACCTTGCAGGTGATACTTACCAAGTGAATGTTGACCAAGCAGGTCAATCACAATCTTGTAATGCCTATTGGAATGATCTCGTGGCTCAAAGATTCTTTGATGTTGATGCGGTTTTATTTGGAGGTGGTTTAGGCGACTCTAATACTGCACTGACTATGGTTTCCATAATCATATTATTATTCATTGCAATAATGCTAGTACTCATTCGAAGAATGAAAGGTGAAATTGAATCCAATGAATATTGGGAAGATGATTATCTGGATGACACAGACGATTTAGATGAAGAACTCAAAACTAAGGGCGCCTTTTCAGAAGTACCAAAAGAAGTTGTTGAATACGATACTTCCCCGAAGGGAGAAACGAAAGCTGAACTTAGAGAACGTTTGACTGCTGAGGCAAAGCGCACTGGAATAATGCAAGCAGCACCGGGAACAGAACAAGGAAAAACTGGATGGTATATCGATTCAAGTGGTGAACTTACATCATGGCAGGTCAGTGAATCGGGTGATTGGACAAGAGTATCTTAATCAATTTCGGCTTTCTCAAATGTTTCCAAGAAATCATCTATATCGATTACACCGGTTTCATCATTGTCCGCTTCATGGAAAATAATTCGGCATTCCTCAACACTAAATGGGAAGTGAAGAGCACGCATTGCCACTTGGAACTCCTTCAAAGTCAAGTGTCCTTTACCACCCATATCTGCAGCATGGAATGCAACCTCGCGTCGGTTGTGTTCAACTCCTGAAGGATTTCGGAATTCGTTACAGAATGTAGTAAATGGTGTTATTCTTGGATGCGCATGCTTTCGTCCATATAGTGTATAGAAAGTTAATCCGAGTACAATTGCGGCACCTGCGCCCATATATGCCTTGGAACCGATCACGATGACTAGAATGATGCCGCCGACGATTCCCCAAATTTGGATGAATGGATAAAATGGAGAAGTATATGTTGGCTGGTACCATTCATGTCCGGTTTTTACTTGTCTCAAGACAATAACACAAGAATTTACTACGATGAAAATCATTATTTGAAATCCAGATGCAAGTTTTGCTACATCTTTCACCGGCAAGAATAGTATCGCAAGCCCCATCATAAATCCAGTGAGTATTATCGGCCAATGTGGAGTTTCAAATTTGGCATTTACATCTTCCAATGCTTGTGGCAACAAATTATCTCTCGCCATTGCAAAGAGATATCTCGATGCTGCTAAAATTCCTGCAAGTGCCATCGAGGCCATCGTGAAAATTGCAAGGATTGCTGCAATTAGGCCGATTGTACTACCACCGAGGTGTTCTGCGAATAGTCGAATAGGGTCTTCAACTGTTTCACCATCTACTTGCCACCATACTCCATCTAAGGTTGCCATCAACATGTACGCTACAGCAGAATATAGTACAGTGGCTGCTACCAATGAAATAATCATTCCACGAGGGAGATTTCTACCAGGATTTTTTACTTCTTCTGCGATTGCTGCGACTTTTGTCACTCCTGCATAGGCGACGAATACGAATGCTGCTGTTTCGGCCAAGGTATACGGAGTTGCTTCAAATGCAGAGGTTGCAGGAAGACTGAGGTCAATATCGGCGAAGATTAGGGCCTTAAAGGATAGGAACATTAGCAAAAGGACAGCTAATCCAACAATTGGTGCCTGAACCGCTTTGATTTTCTTTACTCCAAGAATATTGATTATTACAACTAATGTTAAGACCACTAAGGATACAATACGCATGTCAATTTCTATATCGAAATATATCGTTACTACAAGCATGTATGCTGAAAGGCCAATTAATGCAAATGCTGCTTTCAGGAGGAATGAGGCCCATAGCCCCAATCCTGCGATAGTACCGAACAGTGGACCATAAGTTCGCTCGATGTAGATGTAATCCCCTCCGGAAGTAGGCATTGCTGAAGCGAGTTCGGATTTGGAAATCGCACCAGGCAAGACGACTAATGCTGCAAGGACATATGCTAACCAAATACCCGGCCCCATCATCTCTGCAGCAAGAGATGGTAATACGAACAAACCAGAACCTAGCATTGCTGATAGTGAAATAATAATTACACCAACAAGACCAATCGTGCGCTCTAATTGATGGCTAACATCCTTAGCCGCACCTTTCACATCACCTTTCAGTAATTTGTTGGCTGTGGATTTTATATCGATTACAATCACCCCTGTTTACAACAGTTAACTTACCGCTAAACCGGAGCATGAGCGAACAGTAGTTATTGCTTGCTACGGTTTGCCATCACAAATCCCC